>CAJBIS010000143.1 GCA_903953195.1 uncultured Actinomycetes bacterium | reverse complement strand
GGCGGCTCGAGGTCGACCTCGAGCGCCTCGGGGAAGCGACGGACGTGGTCGTCGAAGCGCAGCCGCGCCGCCAGCAGTCCGACCAGTCGCTGACGTACGAGGAACCGACCGAGCCCGGAGAGCCCCGTGTCGGCCTCGACGGCGTCGACCTGGGCGCGCAGCCGGTCGAGCAGCGTCGGGTCGGCGAACTCGCTCATGCCGGTGCGGCGCTCGGCGGCAGCCACGAGCGTCGCAGGGTCGAGGTCGACCTCCATCGAGAGCGCGACGTCGCGGATCTGTTGTTCGGCGGCATCACGCTGCGGTTCACGCAGGTCGTGGATCCGGATCTCGTTCACGTGGACTGCACCCCCATCAGGACCGCCGCAGCGATCTGGTCGACCCACACTTCGTCGTCGGCAGTCGCACCGAACACGGCGGCCGCCATCAGCGCCGGACCCGAGAGCAGTGTCATCAGGAGCCTCGTGTCGACGCCGGCACGCACCTCGTGCTGGTCGACGGCGTCGGCGAGCCGTTCGCCGGTGCGTCGCCACACGAGTGCGAGTTGGTCCGAGCGCGCCCCGACGTCGCCGACGGGCTCGGCCAGCAGGCCGGCGAGCGCAGCCCGGCCGGCGGGCTGACCGAACTTCGCCAGGCTCCACCGCACCATCGTGCGGACATCGGTCGCCAGATCGCCGGTGTTCGCCACGACGTCGTCGCCCTCGGTGCGGAACACCGCGGCCAGGACCAGCTCGGACTTCGAGGACCACCGACGGTAGATCGCCGGCGTCGTGGTCCCCGCACGTTCGGCGACGGCGGCGAGCGTCAGACCGGTGAAGCCCCGCTCATCGAGCAGTTCGAGTGTCGCCCGGACGATCGCGTCGTCGAGCCGGCCATCTCGAGGACGGCCCGGTCGCGGGGGAACATCAGGACGGTTCGTCACGTCGTGGATCATTACGAAGCGAATCGTATTGTAATGAGCCGAGGGTGACAAGGCCGACCCGCAGCAACCTCCCGACCACCGGATCGCCGCCGGTCGGGAGGATCGACCCAGTGGTGAGAGGGCTGCCGCCCTTGTGCCGCAGGCAAGGGGTTCCTACCCTCTGGACACGGCGATCGGCGCCCGACGCGCCCATCGCCCGTCCACTGGAGGACTCCATGACCCGAGCAGCCCGGAGCGCCGTCGCCGCGCTGCTCGCCGCGGCCGTGCTCGGTGCGGGTTGCGCGAAGTCCGCCGACACCGCCGAGGTCGTCGCCCCGTCGGGCGCCAGCGCCGGCACCGATGCGAACGGCGCTGCCACCACCACGACCCTCATCCCCGCATCGGTCGCCGGGGTCAGCGCCACTCGATCCCCCGGAGGCGAGTCGACCACAGCAGCCGGCAACCCCGACCTCGCCGGCGCGGCCGGTCAGCTCATCAGCCGCCTCGCGGCCGACCCCACGCTGATCCAGCAGATCCTCGGTGGCGACACCGCCGACCTGGAACGGCTCACCGGCCTCGATGCCGCAACGCTCGCCCGACTGAGGATCACCCCGGAGTCGATCCGCGGGCTGGCGAGTGTGCTCAGCCGGCTCGACCCGACCGTGCTGGCACAGCTTGCGTCGAGCGGTGGTCGCACCAACTCCGACATCGCCCAGACGATCCTGTTGCTCGCGTCCCAGCTCGACCCGACGACGTACGCCGCCATCAAGGGCATCGACCCGCGCTTCCTGTCGCTGCTGGCGAGCACGGCGAGCTCCGTCGATCCGAAGGTCGCCGAATCGCTCGGCGCAGTCCTGGCCGTGGTCGACCCGAACGGACTCGGCAAGCTCGCGGGCGACCGCACGAGCCTCGGACTCATCGCCGTGCTCTTCGCGGCGGCACTGCGCACGGACCCGGCGACGTTCGCTCAGCTCGGCAACGCCGCACAGGTCGACCCGGCGCTGCAGAACGTCATCGACGGGATCCGCCAGCTGGCCGCCGGACTGACACCCGAGTTCGTGGCGAACGTCAACCAGCTCTCCACCGTGCTCGGTCCCGAGGTGCTCGACGCGCTCGGCAAGGCCATCGGGTTCCTGGGCTCCGAGGAGTACGGGCCGATCATCACCGAGGCCGCCAAGGACCCGGTGGTCGTTGCGTCCGTGCTCGCCGTCGCCAGCCTGTTGATCCCGGGGCTGCCCGAGGCACTCTCGCCCGATGTGTTCGGCAACGATCCGACGGCGCGGTCGAGGGCGCTCGTCGGCGTCATCGCCCTGGTGTTGGCGAATCAGAACGGCATCGACCTGACGCAGCTCGCCACGCTGCTGGGTCTCACACCGCCCGGCTGAGCGGTTCCGGCCCGTGGCACCGACGGCGACGCCGCCGCCGGGCCACGCGGCACTCAGCTGTAGAGCGCCTCGATCTCGTCAGCGAACTGCTCGTTGATCCCCCGACGCTTGAGCTTCATCGTCGGCGTGAGGATCTCGGAGTCCGGCGCCCACTCCTCGGTCAGGATGCGCACCTTCTTGACGCGCTCAGCGCCATTGAAGCCCGCCATGGCCTCCTCGACGCCCGCGTTGATGGCGTCGACGACCTGCGGCAGCGCCGCGAACTCCTCGAGGGTCGTGAACTCGATGCCGTTGCGAGCCGCCCAACCGGGAGCGACCTCGGCGTCGACGACGACGAGCGCACCCACGAACGGCCGGTTGTCACCGATCGCCGCAGCCTGGGAAATGAGCTCCACGGTCTTGAGCGCGGCCTCGAGGTTGGCGGGCGAGATGTTCTTGCCGCCGGCGGTGATGATCAGTTCCTTCTTGCGGTCGACGATGCGCAGGTAGCCGTCGTCATCGAGCTCGCCGATGTCGCCGGTGTGCAGCCAGCCGTCGGCGTCGATCGCCTCGGCGGTCTTCTCCGGATCGTTCAGGTAACCCTGGAACACGTGGCCACCTCGGCAGATGACCTCGCCGTCCTCGGCGATCGCCACCTCGGACCCCGGCACCGCCTTGCCGACCGTCCCCGGCTTCACCTCGACGCGCTCGAAGGTCATGGCGCCCGTGTTCTCGGACATGCCGTAGACCTCGGCGAGCGGCACACCGATGGTGCGGAACCACGACACCAGCTGCGCCGGGATCGGCGCCGCGCCCGTGATGGCCATCTTGCACTGGTCGAGACCGACGAGCTCACGCACCGTGCTGAACGCCACCTGGTCGAGGAAGTCGTAGGTGGCGAGCTCCTCCTCGGAGGCCTCGCCCCACGTCATCTTCTCGACGATCGGTTCTGCTGCCGCGACGGCTTCGCTGAACTTCTGCTGCTTCTCGGGGTCGAGCGACAGCGCCGCCGACACACCGCCGTAGAGCTTCTCCCAGATTCGCGGCACGCCGAAGACGATGTCGGGGTGCGTCCCGACCAGATGGTCACGCAGCGCTGCGGTCTCGGGGCACGTGGTGACCTCGAGTGGGATCGCGCACAGCGAGTAGTGCGAGACGATCCGCTCGGCGATGTGCGCCATCGGCAGGTACGACACGACCTTCATGCCCGCCATGTCCTCACGGGTCCAGCCGTACGACGCCAGGCCCGCCTCGAGCACCCAGCAGACGTTCCGGTTGGAGATCATCACGCCCTTCGGGTTCCCCGTGGTTCCCGACGTGTAGATGATCGTCGCCAGGTCCTCGGGCGATCCGATCTGCGCCGACTCGATCAGGTCGACAGGGTCGACGTCGGTGATCACGGCGGCGTCGAGGACGCCCTCGGGCAGGTCGGCACGACCCTGCAACGTGATGATCGACTCGAGTGCCGGCAGGGCGTCGCGCACCTCCACGAACTTCTCGAGGAAGTGGTCGTTCTCGACCACGGCCACCTTCGCACCGCAGTGGCCCGCCAGGTACTGGACCTGATCCGCGGACGACGAGTTGTAGATCGACACCGGCGTGGCACCGACGAACAGGGCGCCGAGATCCCACCAGTGGAAGTCGGGGATGTTGCGCATCATGAGCACGACTCGGTCGCCCGGACCGACGCCGAGCGCCCGCAGCGCCGCCGCAGCACGGCTGGCACGCTCCGCCACCTGGTCGAAGGTGACGGTGTCCCACCCGCCATCGGGGAGCATCCAACGGAGCGCCTCCGAGGACCCGTTGGCCTGCACGTTCGCCAGGAACTGACGGGCGATGGTGCTGCCCTCGATGGCCTGATCGATCTCGCTCGCGGTCGGTGACGACATGTGAATCCCCTTGATCTCCCCGTTGCATCGGGTCGGTGCCGAAGTGACCGGCAGACTACTTCGCCCACGGGAACGTGGCGCCTCGGGACGAGCGCGGAACGCTTTGATCTGGAACCGCCGCCGGTGCAGACTCTCTGCGGGAGTGGACCGCACCGGCGGCCGCACCACCCAACGGCTCCAACCGGAGTCTCCACCCACCAGCAGGCAAGGGGAACGGCATGCCCGAAGCAGTGATCATCGACGTCGTCCGCACACCCGGAGGTCGCCGCAACGGTGCACTCTCCGGCTGGCACCCGGTCGACCTGGCCGCCCAGACGCTGGCGGCTCTCGCCGAGCGCAACGACCTCGACCCCGGACTCGTCGACGACGTGATCATGGGCTGTGTCATGCAGGCGGGTGCGCAGGCGCTGAACGTGGGCCGCAACGCCGTGCTCGCGGCCGGCTGGCCCGAGTCGGTCCCGTCGACGACCGTCGACCGCCAGTGCGGCTCGTCACAGCAGGCCGCCCACTTCGCCGCACAGGGCGTCATGGCCGGCGCCTACGACGTGGTCGTCGCCGCCGGCGTCGAGGTCATGAGCCTCGTGCCCATGGGTGCGTCGATCGGCAGCGGTGTCGGATTCCCCTTCGGTGCCGCGGCGGACCGCTACACCGACGTCGAGCTCATCCCCGGCCAGCGCGGTCTGGTCGGCCAGGGCGTCTCGGCCGAGATCATCGCCAACGAGTGGGACCTCTCCCGCGACGACCTCGACGCCTTCGGCGTCCGCTCGCAGGAGCTCGCCGCTCGGGCCACCGACGAGGGTCGGTTCGAGAACGAGATCATCCCCGTCACCTCGAAGATCCGCGACAAGGAGACCGGCGAGGTGAAGGTCCTCGACGAGCTCGTCACCGCCGATGAGGGCATCCGCCGCGAGACCACCGTCGACACGCTCGCCAAGTTGAAGCCGGCGTTCCTGCCCGACGGCAAGGTCACCGCGGGCAACAGCTCACAGATCACCGACGGCGCCTCGGCGGCGCTCATCATGTCGGCCGAGAAGGCCCAGGCGCTCGGCCTCACACCGCGGGCCCGGTTCCACACCTTCGCCCTGGCGGGTGTCGACCCGGTGCGCATGCTGACCGGCCCGATCCCGTCGACGGCGAAGGCGCTCGAGAAGAGCGGCCTGTCGATCGGCGACATCGATCACTTCGAGGTCAACGAGGCCTTCGCGTCGGTCGTGCTGGCCTGGGCCAAGGAGCACCAGCCCGACATGGACAAGGTCAACCCGAACGGCGGCGCGATCGCGCTGGGTCACCCGCTCGGTGGATCGGGCACGAAGCTGCTCGCCACGATGCTCAACGAACTCGAGCGCACGGGCGGCCGGTACGGCCTCCAGACGATGTGTGAGGGCGGCGGCATGGCCAACGCCACCATCATCGAGCGGTTGGGCTGAGGTCGGGCCGTCGTGCGACGGCTGGGTATCACCGTCGGCGTCGCCGCGGTCATCGCCGTCGCGGTGGCCGCGTTCAGCGATCTGAGCTTCTTCGCGGTCTTCGCCGCGCTGTTGCTCGGCTTCGCCATCCTCGGCGTCGGCTGGTTCTTCCTGCGGACGTTCGCGACGCCGGCACCGCCGCCACCGGAACCCGGCACCCTGCGCAAGGTGAAGCTGACGTACCGGTGCCCCACGTGCGGAACCGAGGTGCGCATGACCGCCGCCGACACCGAGGACCCGGCACCGCCGCGGCACTGCATGGAGGACATGGAGCTCGTCGCCCCGATCGAGTGACCGCAGACGGCGTCACCCGCAGGTCACCCAGCGGTCATCCACAGGCCCTGACAGGTTGTCCACAGATATCCACAGATCGGGTGAATCGCTTGCGATGACAGGCTTCCCCACGCTCCGTGCTGTGGACACTTCGCAGGCCGCTGCCCGTTCGTCACGAAATGGTCACCGGAACGCCACCTCGCCCCGGAACCGGCCCGATGGCCCCCGGAACGGCGCCGGATTCGAGTCAGTGGTACTGAGTGGCCACGATGATGCCGGCCAGGATCGAACCCAGTCCGGCCACGAGGTACCAGCCGTTCCCGCCGCTCTCGGCGCCCGGCAGGATCTGCATGTAGTTGAGGACGATCACCAGCAGACCGATCCCCCACAGGCTGAACATCAGCACCGGGACCCACCGCGGACTCGGCTTGCGGGCTGCTGGACGTGCCACCGTTCTGGCACCGCCGGGTTGGGTGCCGGCGGGTGTGACCCGCTTGCTCCGGGTCGGTCCCGGGTCGCCGCTCGACGGCTTCGAGTCGCTCTTCGAGGTGCCCTTCGTCTGGGACGAGTCATCGCCCGACCCCTCCACCCGACGCTTCGCTGGCTTCGCCATGCCCAGACACTACCCAGCGGATCGCACTGGGTCCGACGCAGATCGACCCCCTACCCTGTCGTGCCGTGACCACCCGAGTGCTCGTCGTCGACAACTACGACTCCTTCGTCTACAACCTCGTGCAGTACCTCGGTGAACTCGGCGCCGAACCCATCGTCCACCGTGATGACGCGATCACCCTTGCGGACGTCGAGGCGATCGACCCCGACGGGATCCTGATCAGCCCGGGCCCCGGGCGGCCCGAGGACGCGGGCCTGTCGAACGAGCTCATCCGGACGTGGGGCGCCCGCCGACCGGTGTTCGGCGTGTGCCTGGGCCACCAGTGCATCGGCGAGGTGTTCGGCGGCGACGTGGTCCGGGCGCCCGAGGTGGTCCACGGGAAGACGTCGCAGATCCACCATCTCGGCGTGGGCGTGTTCTCCGGACTGCCCGATCCGCTCGAGGCGACCCGCTACCACTCGCTCGTCGTCGAACGGTCGACGTTGCCCGACGAACTCGAGATCACGGCGTGGACCGACGACGGGATCATCATGGGTCTCCGTCATCGCGAGCTGCCCATCGAGGGTGTGCAGTTCCATCCGGAGTCGGTGCTCACCGAGTCCGGTCACGATCTGGTGGCGAACTTCCTGCGTCGGTGCGCGACCGCCGACGCCTGAGTCAGCCGAGCGACCGTCCGATCGACGGCCGCCTTCCGCGGCGTTCGACCGCCTCGTCAGCGGACGGGGACACCGACAGTGATCTCGATCGCGGTCCCCGGTGACGTCGGCGTGCCGACCGGGATGCTCTGCTCGATGACCCGACCGACCAGCGGGTCGTTCGGGGCAACCGGGCGCTCCCGCACCCGCAGCACGAAACGGTCGCCCGCCACCTGCTCGGCCGAGGACCGCAACAGTCCGACCATCGGCGGCGCCGTGACCGGGTCCGCAGTACCCGAGACGACCACGTCGACCGGGCTCATCGGACCCAGCTCACTCCCCGGACCCGGGCGGACCTCGAGCACCGTCCCGGGTTCCACGCCGTCGCGCACCACCGTGGTCACCTCACCGAGTCCCAGCCCGGATCGCCCGAGGCTCGACAGTCCCGGTCCGACGGGCGACCCGACGATCTCGGGGACGATCCGGGGCGCAGGACCATCGGACACCTCGAGCACGACCACACCCGACGCGGGCGCACGGGCCCCCGCCGCCGGTCGCGTGGCGACGACCTCGCCGGGGCGGACGAGATCGCTCGACACACTGCGACGTTCCGGCACCAACCCGAGGGAGGTGAGCAACGACTCCGCCACCGGCGCCTGCACCCCGCTCACCGAGGGCACGATCGCGCCGGCAGGGCCGTCGCTCACCTGGACGGTCACCTCGGAACCGGGCTCGACCTTCGCGCCGGCGCGCGGCGTCTGTCGGAACGCGGTCCCGGCCGGCACCACGTCGTTCGGCGTGAGCTCGACGCCGACGAGCACCCCGAGCGCCTCGAGGTCGCGCTGTGCGTCGGCGGCGGAGCGACCGTCGACGCTCGGCAGGACGACCCGGTCCGGCGACGGCACACCCTGGGCCCGGGTCCACGACGACCGAAGGCCGAGTACCACTGCGGCGGCGAGCACCAGCAGCACCAACACCGTCAGCAGCGAGGCCCGGGGGTGGCGTTCGAGATCGACGACCTCGGGATCGCCGACCTCGGTGACCCGGAACGGCCACCACTGTCGCAGCACCGCCGAACCGCGGTAGGGGGGCGGGGCGACAGGCATGTGCACCGCGGGTTCGACGGGCGCGTCGAGCTCCCGGGCGGTGGGCTCGTCGAGCGGCGTGGTCACGGCGCCGCCAGCAACGACACGACCGTGCCCGGCAGCGCGGACTGACCGGCGAGCGGGAACTGCGAGAGCACCGTGCCCGACGTCGGAACAACGGGCGACGTCGCCGTCGATGGTGTGGGTCGCGCCGACGACGCCGGTGGGGACGGTGCTCGGGACGGCGGCAGGGTGGCCGCGGCTGCGGCCGCCTCGGTCGGCGTGGCCGTCAACACGTTCGGCACGAATCCGGCGGCGGCCAACTGATCGCGGGCCGAGGTCACCGACTGTCCGGTGAGCGGCGGCAGGGTCACGGCCTCGCCCGAACCGGCGACCACCACTTTGAGCGGCGTGTCACGCGCCACGACGGTGCCCGCCGCCGGTTCGGTGCCGACGACGGCGCCATCCGGCAGGTCCGTGTCACGCGTCGACACGACATCGGTGACGGCCATGCCGAAGACACCGAGGACGTACGACGCGTTGACGAGCGTGCGGCCCGACACATCGGGGACGGGCCGCGGCGCCGGACCGTCCGACACGACGAGCCGCGCCACGGCGTCACCCGTGACCTCACGACCCGGGCCGGGGTCCTGTTCGAGCACGAGTCCGGCGGCCAGCCGCTCATCGGCTCGCCGGTCGACCTGCACCGTCACGCCGGCCTCGTCGAGCGGCGCCCGCGCCACGTCCAACGGCTGACCGACGACATCGGGCATGGTCACCCGGCTGGCCCCACGACTCACGACGAGCTCGACCGACGCACCGGCGCGCACCCGTGTGCCCGCGAGTGGCTCCTGCGCGACGACGGTGCCCCTCGGTTCCCGCAGGCTGAACGCGGTGCGGGTCGTCACCTGCAGGCCCGCCTGACGGAGCTCCGACTCGACGCCGGGAAGGGGACGTCCGGCGTACTTGCCGAGCACCACCGACCGTCCTCGGCCCGTGACCAGGTCGACCGGATTCAACGTCGGTGCGAAGCCCAGGACCGCGACGAGCGCGAAGGCGAGGGCGAGCGCGGACCCGACCGCAACCGCGCCTCGCACCCGAGCGAGCGACTCACGCAGCGCGGACACCGTCGACCTCTCAGCTGAGCAGCGGACCGGCCGCCGCCATCAGGGCGACGTCGTGGTCGTCGACGTCGACGTGCTGCTGGTCGTGGTGGTCGCAGTCGCCGTGCCGACGGTGATCCCCACGGTCGAACCCTTGGACGCCGTCTCACCCGACTCGGGTGCCTGCGACATCACCTTGCCGACGTTCGAGTCATCCGGCGACAGCGACGTCGTCGTGACCTGGACCCTGAAGCCCTTGGCCTCGAGCGCAGCGGTCGCGTCGGCCTGACTACGGCCCACGACACCCGGAACCGTCACCTGCTCGACACCGCTCGACACGATGATCTTCACCGTCGAGCCCTTCTTCACCGACGAGCCCGGCTCCGGATCGGTCGAGATCACCTTGCCGGACGGCACCGAGTCGCTCGGTTGCTGTTCCGGACCACCGATCTTGAATCCGAGGGCCTGCAGCTCCGCCTGCGCGGACGCCAACGTCTTGCCCGCGACGTTCGGCACGAGCTCCTCACCCGGCCCCTTGGAGACCCGGAGTTCGACCTCGGTGTTCTTGGCGACCGGAGTTCCAGCGACCGGGTTGGTCGAGATCGCCGTGCCCGGCTCGAGGGACACGTCCTCGATGCTGATCACCCGCGAACGCAGACCGGCGGCGCCCAGGATGAACTGGGCCTCGAGCTCGGTGCGGCCCTTGACGTCGGGCACCTGCACCTGTTCCGGTCCGAGCGACACGACGAGTTCGACCGTCGAACCCTCGGGGGCCTTGGTCTTGGGGGCCGGGTCCTGTGAGATCACACGACCGGCCTCGATGCTCGGATTGGCCTGCTCGGTGACCTTCACCTCGAAGCCGTCGGCGGTGAGCGCCCGTTCCGCCTCGACGCGGGTGAGCCCGATGGTGGCGGGCACCTCGACATCGGCGGCGTTCAGACCACGGGCGAACCAGAACAACACCCCGGCGAGCAGGAGCAGCAACAGCACGAGCACACCGATGAACAGCCCCGTGCGGGAACCGGGCTCCTCGTCCTCGTCCTCGTCGTCGAGGTACTCGTCGGCGACGGGCTGCATGGTGGTCGCCGCCGCCGGAACCGCCGCCGCTGCAGCGGCCAGCTCCGACTGGGCCATCGTCGTCTCACCGGAGAGGAACCGGTTCAGATCGCTGCGCAGATCCTGCGCCGAGGCGTACCGGTTGTCGGGCTGCTTCTGGAGCAGCTTCATGATGATCGCCTCGAGTCCGGCGGGGACATCCGGCACGAGCGTCGACGGCCGAGGCGGCGGATCCTGCACGTGCTTGTAGGCGATGGCGAGTGGCGAGTCGCCGCTGAACGGTGGACGCCCGGTCACCATCTCGTAGAGCACGACACCGAGCGAGTAGAGGTCGGCGCGGGCATCGACGGCGAGACCCTGCGCCTGCTCCGGCGAGAAGTAGGTGGCGGTCCCCATGACGGAGCCGGTCTGGGTGAGTTCCTCGTCCGCCGAGGACATCGCCCGGGCGATCCCGAAGTCGGCGACCTTCGCCTGGCCGGTCGCGGTCAACAACACGTTGCCCGGCTTGATGTCTCGATGCACCACGCCCTGCGAGTGGGCGAAGCCCAACGCCGCGGCCACCTCGGACGCGATCTCTGCGGCGCGACGCGGGTGGAGGGCGCCGTCGGCGCGGATGACCTGCGACAACGACGGACCGTCGACGTACTCCATCACGATGAAGTAGGTCCCGTCCTGGGTGCCCCAGTCGTAGACCGCCACGATGTTCGGGTGCGTCAGCTTGGCGGCCGACTGCGCCTCGCGGCGGAAGCGCTCGACGAACGACGGATCGGCGGCGAACTCGGGCACGAGTTCCTTGACGGCGACGGGCCGATCGAGCGAACGGTCACGGGCCAGGTAGACCTGCGCCATGCCGCCCCTCGCGATGTGCCGGTGGATCTCG
>CAJBIS010000142.1 GCA_903953195.1 uncultured Actinomycetes bacterium | reverse complement strand
CGTCTTGAACGACCAGTTATATTCGCTGCCCTGCGTCCAGGTCATGCCCATCGCGGCGGTGCCGCTCGTCACGCCCGCGGTGGTCGAGAGAACGATATCCGTCATTCCGACCGTGGGATCGTAGAGCTCTGCAGAGGTTTCAAAATCGTTGATGATCACCGGCAGGTTGAGGCCGGTGGTCACGTTCAACTTCTGCACGGCGAGCGTGCCGCCTGCAAGATGGAGTTCCGAGCTCTCCAAGGCGACACCTGTGGGCGTCTCATAGGTGCCTCCGGTCGCCACGACGATCGTCGCATCGGGCAGGCCACGACCGGCCGTATCGAGGATTCGGCCTCCCGAAACAATCGCACTGCCGGTGACGGTGCTGATGGCGCCGAGCACGAGGGTTCCCGATCCGGTCTTCGTAAGACCGCTCGTACCGGCGAGCGGCAGATTCACGTCGGCCGAGGCGCCCGCAGCGACCCCGATGGGGTTTCTGGCCGGGCTCGCACCGGCCAGTTCCACCCTGCCGGCGAAAGCCGGATTGGTGTCCGACACGATCGTGACGCCGTTCGTGTCGAACTGCATACCATTGCGAGCCACCACGGTTCCGGAGACGGAGACAGTGCCGCCTGCCGAACGGAACACCGCTTTCTTGTAGGAATCCCACTCGACGCCGCTCCCTTGGCCGTTGACGAGCCACGTGGCGTCTTGGAACACCGTGCTCCAGTATCCGGTCCCGCCGGCGGTCGAGCCATTGCCAGCCCAGACATACTCTTGGGGAGTGACCGGATTGATGAAGCGGATGTTGTCGATGTAAGCGGCTTGCGGCGCGTACGTCGGATTGGTGCGGGCCACGAAGCTCAGCTGCCAGAAGTCGGCCGAGGTGCCCGAGCCGGGGGACGGAGAAGTGGCGAGGATGCTCCCGTAATCCCACGTCAGCGTCTGGGTCGTGTTCTGGCCGCCGTTCGTCCACGCCCAGCTGACCAGTTGCTTCTGATTCCAACCGTTTGTGCCGGTCGTGGGCGCGCTGATCGACCCCAGGAGATCGTAGTTGCCCGCCGACGTCGTGACGCGGGTGTAGTCGAAGGCGAGCGTCTGGTGGCCGTACCACTCGGCGTAGGTCTCCGGGCCGAAGCTCTTCGTGAGCCACTCCCACGTATAGCCCGTGGGCACGACCTCCATGCTGTTGGTGCCCTGCGTGACTCCATACTGCGACGACAGCGCCACGGTGGGCGTGCCATCCGGCGGCGAATCGTTGAGGGGCGTAAACAAGTCGCCCTGATTCTCGAACGACGTCACCAGATACTGCGCGGCGACGGGGCGGACCGTCACGATCGAAAGCCCCAGCGTGCACGACATGCCGAGCACCGCGGCCAGACTCGGCATCGATCTGAGAAAACGATTCATGCGGCTTTCTCCCCCTTGCAACGCACCCGCGCTTGAGAAACGCGAGAAAGTACTTTAATCCCCACGACAGATTGTTGTATCGAACCGTCTCGGTCGACGTCAAGTCACCGAACTGGTCCATCCACCGCCGGTGACCAGCATGACACCGGCGGCGAACCAGTTGGGCCAGTCCTCGACATCGCCACGCTCGAGTCAGAGTTCCCCCATGAACGGCTGGGCTGTTCCAGCGATCTCGATCATCGCAAGCCCCGCTTCGCATTTTCAGGGAAAACCAGAACCGCTGATTTCACTCAAATGACGAACTGGTTTCCCTGTTTTGGCGAAACCGGCACGCAGCCTGAATTGTCGTGATTCAAGTAGTTTTATTCGAAACGGCTCGTTTCAGAGGGAAATAGGGATGACGAGTCGGTTTTTGTTTGATTTGGCAGGCGAATCG
>CAJBIS010000141.1 GCA_903953195.1 uncultured Actinomycetes bacterium | reverse complement strand
GCGCCCGCTTCCTGGATGTGGTAACCCGAGATCGAGATCGAGTTGAAGCGCGGCATGTTGCGCGCGGTGTAGGCGATGATGTCGCCGATGATCCGCATGGAGGGCGCGGGCGGGTAGATGTAGGTGTTGCGGACCATGAACTCCGTGAGGATGTCGTTCTGGATGGTCCCGGCGAGCTGCTCCGGCGGCACGCCCTGCTCCTCGCCCGCCACGATGTAGAGCGCCATGATCGGCAGCACCGCACCGTTCATGGTCATCGACACCGACATCTTGTCGAGCGGGATGCCGTCGAACAGCACACGCATGTCGTAGATGGAGTCGATCGCCACGCCCGCCATGCCGACGTCACCGACGACCCGAGGGTTGTCGGAGTCGTAGCCCCGGTGCGTCGGCAGATCGAACGCCACCGACAGACCCTTCTGACCGGCAGCGAGGTTGCGGCGATAGAAGGCGTTGGAGTCCTCGGCGGTCGAGAACCCGGCGTACTGCCGGATCGTCCACGGCTGGTTGACGTACATCGTCGGGTACGGACCACGCAGGAACGGCGGCAGCCCCGGGTAGGTGTCGAGGAAGTCGAGCCCGTCGAGGTCCTGCGCGGAGTAGAGCGGCGCCACGTCGATGCCCTCGGGCGTCGTCCACGTGGCGGCATCGGCGGTGGCGTCCCAGTCGGCGCGGGTGCCGCTCGGCGAGGACGTCGGCAGGGTCACCCCGGCGAAATCGGGAACGTCGAAGCCACTCATCGGGCGCCTCCTTCGGTCGATGCGGCGTGCAGGTCGTACTCGGCCAGCGCCCGGCGCAGGACACCGAGCACGTCGCACCCGACGTGGACGAACTCGTCGACGCCGGCGGCCTCGAGCTCGGCCCGCTCGTCACCCGGCCGACCGGCCAGGTACACCCGGGCGATCCCCGCGTCGCGCAACGCTGCGGCCACGGCCACGGCGTGCTCGGCGTAGAGCTGATCGGACGAACAGAGGCAGGCGAGTCGCGCCCCGGAGGCGACGGCGTCGGCCGCGATCTGCGCGGGGTCGGTGTCGCCGGTGGTGGCGCCCGCCTCGGAGGTCACCGCCCGGATGCCGCCGGCCTCGAAGAGGTTGCGAGCGAACGTCGCCCGAGCCGTGTGCACTGCGACCGGCCCGAGATTCGCGAGGTACACCTCGGGTCCGGGGCCACCGGCGGCGCGTTCGGCGTCGGCGACGTCGCGCAGGTCCTCGTAGTCCTCGGCCCAGCGCACGGGCACGAGCAGCGGCGTCCCGACGGTGGTCGCCGCGACCTTCGGCGTCGGCTCGTCCAGGTTCGGGAACTCGCTCACCCCGGTGATCGGGCGGCGACGGTTCGCGACGCGCTCCTCCTGAGATCGTCGCGCGTCGGTGATCCGGGCCGCGAGCGTGCCGTCGATCAGCACCGTCGACATGCCCCCGGACGTCTCGAGCTGCTGGAACAGCGTCCACGACGCGTCGGCGATCTGATCGGTCAGCGTCTCGACGTAGGCCGAACCGCCGGCCGGATCGACGACGTGACCCAGGCCCGACTCCTCGAGCAGCAGCAGCTGGGTGTTGCGGGCCATGCGCCGGCCCACCTCGCTCTGGTCGGCGAGCAGCGCGTCGTAGGCATCGGTGGTCACGCTGTCGGCTCCGGCGACGCCGGCCGCGAACGCCGCGGCGGTGACGCGCAGCAGGTTCACCCACGGGTCACGTGTCGTGAGCATTCGACGGGCGGTGCGAGCGTGCAGGCGAATGCGGCCGGCGTCATCGCTGGCACCGCACGCCCCGGTGAGTGCGGACCACAGCCGCCGGGCGGCACGCAGTTTCGCCATCGTGGTGAACACATCGGCGTCCGCGGCGAGCGTCACCTCGATCTGCGATGCCGCGGCATCGGCCGACATGCCGGCGGCCGACATGGCCCGCAGATAGGCGGCACCGGTGGCGAGCATCACGGCGAGTTCCTGCACCTCGGTCGCACCGGCGTCGACCGCGGGCAGCGTGCTGACGGTGACGGCACGCACGAGCGGGTAGGTGTCGGCCGTCCGAGCGGCCAGCGACGCCATGGCGGCCAGGAGTTCGTCGACGGAACGGCGGTCGTCACCGTGCGCGGCCATGGTCGCCAGCGGATCGGCGCCGAAGCCGCCGACCGCGGCGTCGGGCGCCACGCCCCGATCGCTCCAGACCGACTCGAGTGCGGCCGCCGCCTGTTCGAAGTCGAATCCGGCCCGGAGCACCACGGGGGCGAGATCGAGGAACACGCCCTCGAGGCGCGACCCGAGATCTGCCGCGGTCGCCGGCGGGAACTCGACCTCGAGGCTCGTCACACCACGTTCGAGATCGGTGAGCGCCTGTCGGTTCGCTGCGGTGGCATCGGCCAGGTCGACGACGCGACGGACGTCCCAGGCGCCGTTCGGGCGGGGCGACGACGCGGTCCCGCGGGTGAAGGGTGCCGATCCGGGGAACCCCGATGCGTCGGGCGAGACGGGCAGCTGGTCGCGGGTGTAGATGGGCTCGACATCGATGCCGCCCTCGGTCGCCGAGCGCAACGACCCGACCGACGCACCCTTCAGTGCGGTCTCGACGGCGGACTCCCAGTCCGAACGGCTCGGCGTCGGGAACACGTCCGACAGTGGAGGAACCCCGAGTTCACCGGCGACGGCCCCGTCGCTCCCTCCTGCACCACCAGTCACGCCAACCTCCTCGGCCCGGGCGCACGCCCGTGCCCGGGGAGGCTACCGGAGGCCTGCCGCTCCCCCCGAAGCCGAACCGGACGGCATCTCCGGGATGCGAGACGTCGTGACCTTGTCGTTCCGCGTGATCACCCGGAAGATCGTGAGGAACAACACGCCGCACGCCAGCACCAAGGTGACGATCCGGAACCAGAGGTTGCCCGAGTCGGTACCGGCGGTCATGGCGTGGATGCCGACGAGCACACCGATCGGGAACGACAACAGGTGAATCCGGTGCCACGCCTTCTTCGGCATCCGACGTTGCAGCAGTGAGGTGCCCTGGACGACGGCCAGCATCCACACGGCGAACACACCCCACGCGACGGGCGTCGGCTTCCAGGTGGAGGCGAACGGGACGAACAGCTCGGCGAGGCCGAACTGCTCGTAGCTGTCGGCCCAGAGGGCGAACATGTGGATGCCGACGAACACCACCGACAGCGCTGCGAGTCCGCGGTGCAGGTCGGTGAGCCACGCCGGCAGGCCGCGTCGGTTGACGATCTTGGTGCTGAGCGCCAGACCCCAGATCAGCGTGAACGCGATGAGGACTGCCGCCACCATGCCGCTGGCACGGGTGACGTACCACCAGAACTGTTCGCTCACGACCGACCTCCGGAACCGATGGTTCCAGCATGCCCGGCGGCGACCGGTTCCGAACCCGTCACGCCGGTCACTGCGCTGAGGGCCACGCCGCTCAGCTCCCTGCCGAACGGGTCACGGGCGCGGCAGGCCTCGAGGGAGCCGCACGCGGCGCAGCCGGTGCTGCCGGAGCAGCGCTGGCCGACGACGATCCCCACGACGGACTCGACGATGCCGAGGAACTCGACCTCGAGTTGGTGCTGCCGCTCGAGGAGGAACCGCTGCGACGACTGCTCGACGATCCCGATGACGAGCCACCCGACGTACCGGACGACGACTCGACCGGCGCAGGCGCCGGGACGTGGATGCGTCGAACCACCACGACCGGTGGAACCGTGACGGGCACGGTGGTCGAGGTCGGAGCCGGGAGCGGCGGCGCCGGCGTGGCCGCCTCGGCGGTCTGCGTCGTGGCGTGCTCGATTCCGAACGCCGCCACGAAGCCGAACATCGTCGCCGCCGAGGCGCCGGCGACCAGACGCCGCGACACCTGGGCCGGATGCCGCCGCTTCCGCCGGCGAGTGGCCGGTCGGGTCGGGGCCGGTTGCGGGCACTCCGACTCAGTCATCGTCGGATCCACCGTCATCCGATTCGTCGTCCTCGCCACGATCATCCTCACCGTGGTCGTCCTCGTCCTGATCATCGTCGTAGCGGGGTGCAGCCGGAGCCGGCTCCACGGTCGGCGACTCGGCCACGGAGCTGAACGATCCACCGCTCGATCCGGTGGATCCCGTCCAGCCGTCGGAGGAACCCGAGCCGCCCCACGAACCGCCGGACGATCCCGAGCCGCCGCCGGAGCCGGTCTCGACCACGACCTCGGGGGCCGGGGCCGGCTCGGCCGCCACGGGAGGGAGATCCGGCACCGTCACGTCGATGTAGATCGTCGACGGCGGCGCGGGGACGCCAGTGGTCGAGGTCGTCGGATCCACCTGCGCCACCAGCTGGCCCGCCTGCGTGGGGCTGTCCGCGGCGCTCGTCGCGAGGTTGACCGTCACTGCCGCGCCGGCGGCTCCGGCGGTGAGCACTGCGGCGATGAGTCCGGCTGCGAGCTGTTTGGAGATCATGTGGTCACCCTACGGAACCGTGATTTCAGAACTGCCGTGCGGACGGTAAGCCTTCGGTAAAGGTTGGCGACGGCCCCGAACGGATGTGGAACCCTGTCCGGGTGCAGGTACTCGTCGTCGAGGACGACGGATCGATCGCAGACGCGGTGATGTCGGGCCTGTCCCGACAGGGGTTCCAGCCGACGCTCGTCACCACGGGCAGGGCGGCGCTCGACCATGACGGCACACCCGATCTGGTGCTGTTGGATCTCGGCCTGCCCGACCTCGACGGCACCGAGGTGTGCCGGCAGCTGCGTGATCGGTCCAACGTGCCCATCATCATCATGAGTGCCCGATCCGATGAGGTCGACCGGGTGCTGCTGCTCGAGTCCGGTGCCGACGACTACGTCGTCAAGCCATTCGGGATGCGCGAGCTCGTCGCCCGGATCCGCGCCGTCGCGCGCCGCAGCAGCCCCGACGTGACCTCGCAGGAACCCGCCGACGACGTCATCGAGGCCGGCGCGATCCGGATCGACCCGCGTACCCGTCGCGTGACGGTCGACGGCGACGAGGTCGCACTGACGCCGAAAGAGTTCGACCTGCTCCGCCATCTGGCCGCCGACCCCGGGGCCGTCATGCGGCGACGCGACATCCTGGAGGAGGTCTGGGAGCCCAACTGGTTCGGGTCGGCCAAGACGCTCGACGTCCACGTGGCGTCGCTCCGCCGCAAACTCGGGCATGCCGACTGGATCGAGGCGGTCCGCGGCGTCGGATTCCGCCTGGTGGAGCGGCCAGGTGTGTGACGTCACATGAGAGCGCGGGTGCTGCTGGCGTTCGTCCTGATGAGCGCGTTCGTGCTCGCGCTCGTCGAACTCCCACTCGGTCTGACGTACGCGTCCCGGCAACAGGAGCGCCTGCTCGCCGACATCGAACGCGATGCCCGCGTGCTCGGGAGCCTGATCGAGGAACAGGTCGAGCGCGGCGATGCGGCCGGGATCGCGACCACGGTGAACCGCTACGACGAACGGACGGGCGGACGTGTCGTGGTCACCGACGGGCAGGGCCGGAGCCTGCTCGACAGCGATGCCGACGGAGAGGTCAACCGTGACTTCTCGACGCGCCCCGAGATCATCACCGCGCTCGGCGGCGGGCAGAGCGTTGGCGTCCGACCGTCCGAGACACTCGGCGACGACCTCGCGTACGCCGCGGTCCCGATCGCATCCGATGGCAGGGTCAACGGCACCGTCCGCATCAGCTTCGAGACGTCGACCCTGCAACAGCAGGTGCGTGACAACTGGATCCGGCTCGGGCTGCTCTCGGTGTTCGTCCTGGCGGCATCGGCGGCGCTGGGGTGGATCGTCGCCACGTGGGTGATCCGTCCGATCAGTGAGCTGCGCCGCGCCACGACCGAGCTGTCGGGCGGGGACCTGCAGGCTCGATCACATCTGGATCACGGGCCGCCGGAACTCGTGGAACTGGGCGCGACGTTCAACACGATGGCCGAGCGCATCGAGGCGCTGGTGGCTTCACAGGACGCGTTCGTCGCCGACGCGTCGCACCAGCTCCGCACGCCGCTCACGGCGATGCGGATCCGACTCGACAACCTGGACGACCTGGTGAACGAGCACCCGGACGATCGGGCGGCCGCCACCCACGAGATCGACGCACTGGTGCACGAGGTCGACCGGCTCAACACGCTGGTCGAGGCCCTGCTCTCACTGGCGCGTGCCGGCGACACGAGCACTGCGCTCGCCTCGGTCGACGTCGCCGACCTGGTCCGGGACGCGGCACTGCGGTGGGAGCCGTTGGCCACCGAGCGCAACGTCGCGGTGCGTGCCGTCGCCCCTGACCATGCGCCGGGATTGGCGATCGACGGCGCCGTGGAGCAGGTCCTCGACAACCTGATCGACAACGCACTCGAGGTGGCGCCCGAGGGGTCGGTCATCGAGCTGACCGTCCGCACCGCGCCGTCATCGGTTCACTTGATCGTGCGGGACCACGGTCCGGGCATGGACGCCGCGTCGCGTGAACGGGCGCTCGATCGGTTCTGGCGAGCACCGGGCGCCACCGGCAACGGATCAGGGCTGGGTCTGGCGATCGTCGCGGAACTGGTGCGTGCGTCAGGCGGTTCGATCGAGCTGCTCACCGCCGATGACGGTCCGGGGCTCGTCGTCGCGGTGACGCTCTCCGCCGAGCGGGTCGCGGGCTGAGCGGCGGCGTCGCCTACGCTCAGGAGCCGTTCGACACGCCACGCCGCAGGAGGCCAACGACGTGACCAGCTTCTTCGCAGCCATCGACCAGAGTGCGTTTCCTTTCTCGGTGACCGAGTTCAACACTGTCATGCTCATCGCCCGGGTGATCGCCGGCGCGACGATCTTCGTGCACGGCTTCAACAAGCGGTTCCGCGGCGGGAAGCTGCAGGGAACCGCCGGGTGGTTCGACAGCATGGGCATGAAGCCGAACGGCATGGTGCACGCGCAGATCGCGTCGCTCACCGAGATCGGGGCCGGCATCCTGTTGGTGCTCGGTGTGCTCACCCCGCTCGCTGCGGCCGGCCTGATCGGCGTGATGATCGTCGCTGCGTGGACGGTGCACCGACACGCCTTCCTGATCACCAAGGAGGGCTTCGAGTACGTGCTGATCCTGGCGACGCTCAGCTTCGTGGTCGCGGCGTTCGGACCGGGCGAGTGGTCGATCGACGGTCTGCTGGGACTCGACGAGACCCTCGTGTCGGGTTGGCGAGGGGCGATCATCGCCCTGGTCGTCGGCGGTGGCATGGGCGTCGTGACGCTGCTCGCCTGCTACCGGCCGCCCAAGCAGGACTGACCTCCGTCCGTTGCCTCGCGGCGCCTCAGGGCCCGTCGGGGTCGTCCGTGTCGGCGTTGCGGCGTTCGGCCTGCGCCCGCTGTTCCTCCTTGGCGACAGCGCGGACCGCGTCCCGGTACGCCACCTCGCCGTCCCGCGCCCGGATCTCCTCGAGGCCGAGCAGGTGCGAGTCGACCACCTCGTGACGTTGCAGGATCGTCGAGATGAACGCCTGGATGACGCCCGCCGCCGGCAGCGCCATGATCGCTCCGGGGGCACCGAGCAGGGTGGCGCCGGCGATCGCCGAGCCGAACGCGACCGCCGGGTGCAGGTCCATCGTCTGCGAGGTGATCTTGGGTGAGAGCAGGTAGTTCTCGACCTGCTGGTAGATCCCGATGAAGATCAGCACCCACAGCGCGCTGATCGGGTTGTTGACGAGCGCCACGAGCAGCGGCAGCGCACCGGCGAGGTACGTGCCGATCGCCGGGATGAACTGGCTGATGAGCCCGAGCCACAGCGCGAGGGCCAACGGTGACGGCAGGCCCATGATCGAGAACGCCACCCACGCGATCGTCGATGACAGCGCCGCGAGCAACAGCCGTGAGTAGAGCCAGCCGCCGGTCTTCTGGATCGCGAGTTCCCACAGCAGCAGCACCGTGCGCTGGTTGCGCTCCGGCAGAACCGAGCACACGTTGCGCCGCAGCTTCGGACCCTGCGAGGTCATGTAGTACGAGAACAGCGCCACGGTGAACGCCTTGAAGACCAGTCCGACCACCTGACCGGTGACCGACAGGACGCGCCCGCCGACGTTCTGCGCGAGTCCGGTGAGGTCGGTCTGGTACGCCTCGATCTGTTCGATGATGCGGTCGGTCGTGAGCTCGGTGTTGAAGGTTCTGTTGATCCAGCTCGCGGCGTCCTCCAGATAGGTGGGCGCGCGGTTGACGAGTTCGGTCACCTGATCGACGACGAGGCCGCCCATGACGAACAGGAAGAATCCGCTGCCGACGAACACCACGAAGAAGCAGAACAGCGTGGCGACGCTGCGCTTCCAGCCCCGGTCCTGCAGCCAGTCCACGGCCGGCTCGACCGCGAACGACAGGAACAGCGCCACCACCAGCAACAACAGCAGGCCGCTGAGCTGGGTGAAGATGTAGCGGCTGAACTGGAACAGCGCGACCGCCACCATGATCGCGACGGCCGCCCGCCAGAACCACGGCGGCAGCCGCCGTGACCCGAGGCTGACCGACAGCGCATCATGCTGGTCGCCGGCCACTTCGCTCACGGTGCCTACTCTCCCACTGCGGCGCGATCCGTCGGCGGACCCGTGGCTGAGCCGCGGCGGCGGGGTCGGCCGTTCAGCCGGGGCCGAACATCATCAGCCACTGTTCGGCCGACGCAGGCTTGAACACCACGTTGCGGGCCCGGGTGTCGCCGAGCAGATCACACGACTCCACCGAGTACTGATGGCCCGGGTAGAGGACCGCATCGTCGGGCACGGCGGCGAGCGTCTGCGTGAGGCTGTAGTAGAGCGCCTCGGCGTCGCCACCCGGCAGGTCGGTGCGCCCACAACCGTCGAGGAAGAGCGTGTCGCCCGAGACGAGCGAGTTGTTGACGAGGAAGCACTGGCTTCCCGGCGTGTGCCCGGGGGTGTGGATCAGCTCGATCGGCACGGCGCCCACCTGCACGATGTCGCCGGGCGAGTGCGCCACCAGGTCGGCGGCGTCGAGGTCGGTCACCTTGAGCACCCACTCGGCCTCGGCGGCCTGCACGTGAATCGGCATGGACTCGATCGACAACAGTTCGGACACGCCCTCGATCTGCATGCCCATCATCGAGCCGCCGCAGTGGTCCGGGTGGTAGTGGGTGACGAGCGCGCCCACGAGTCGCATGTCGTCGGCCTGCGCGATCGCCACCAGGTCGGCGACCGCGTACGCCGGGTCGACCACGACGCACTCGCCGGTCGTGCGATCGCCGATCAGGTACGAGAAGTTGACCATCTGACTGGCCACTGGGTCACCGACGGCGAAGTCGCGGCCCGCGAGCAGCTGACGGAAGTAGAACCGGGACTCGACCTCACCCGGGTGGTAGGCGCCTGCGTCGCGAAACCGGTGCTCGGAGTGGTCGTCGGTGCTCATGCCGTCACGGTACTGCCGTCGGTGCGGGCCGACGACGCCCGCAGCCACTCGCCGAGCAGCCGCCGGTACGCCTCATCGAATCGGTCGTAGGTGGCCCGCAGTCCGTCGCCCGGCCAGCGGCGCGGCAGCAGCTCACGCGGGAGCAGCGGGTCGGCGACGAAGTGGCGCAGCACCGCGGCCGACAGCTCGAAGCCGGGTCGCAACGCACGCTCGTCACCGGCCTCCAGGTCCGCCACGACGGCGCCCGCGGCGCGGCGGAGTTGATCGGCGCGTGTCGCCCACGCCGAGAGGTCCCAGAGTGCATCGGCGAGTCCGTCGTCACGGTCCGGGGCCACCGAGGACCAGTGGCACCGGTCGGCGACCACGGCCATGGCCGCCGGGGCTCGGTCCGACGGCAGGTTGTCGGGCCGGAGCCACACGCCGTCGCGCAGCTCACCGAAGCGCAGCACCTGCATCGCGGCGCGCAGTTCGGCGCGCTCACCCGCCGTGCGGGCGCCGGGTCGGACGACGGCCTGACGCCACCGCCCGGACCACGTGTCGCTGCGGCCGGAGCGGCCGAGGGACTGGCGCGCCTGGCGTTCGCGGAGCGGCGCGCTCAGTCGATACCAGCCGCGTTCGTCGCGCTCGACGTCACCCGCGGTCGCCAGCCGGGAGAGCGCCGTGCGCACCGATCCCTCGGAGAACTCGAACAGCGCGCCGACCCGCACCAGCCGGGCGACGGGAAGCGCCGGCGGGTCGGTACCGAGCAGCGTGGAGACCAGGACCGAGCGAGCCGACAGCGGCCGCAGACCCGTTGATGCCGCTTCGACAGTGGCGGTGAGACCGGCAGCAGCAGTGGCGGTGACGGGGCGTCGATCGGCAGCGGCCATGGACCCACGCTACCCGAGCCCTTACGGCGATGACGACAGATGTTGTGCAGGCTGTAAGGTGGCGAGGTGACCGGCGCGCCCACCATTCGCGATCCGTCGACGATGCTGCCGCCCGCATCCGCGCTGAGCGACACGCTCCCCACGGGCGACCTGGCCGCCAACGGCCGCCCGACCGGCGAACTGCGCGCCCGGCTCTACCGGATCCCCAACGCGGCCAACATCGCGCACGTCGCCGGCGTGTGGATCCAGTCCGTCGGACTGCTCGCGCTCGTCGCGTGGTGGGACCACCCGATCGGTTGGATCGTCGCGTTCCCGCTGATGGGTCGCGCCTTCGCACGCTTCGCGATCCTCGGCCACGAGGCCGCGCATCGGCTGTTGTTCTCGAACCGGCGTGCCAACGACCTGATCGGGGCGTGGCTGGTCGCGTACCCGGCGTTCGTGCCGATCGACGCCTACCGACGCGGTCACATGGCGCACCACAAGGAGGAGTTCGGCCCGAACGAACCGGACCTCATGCTGTACGCCGGCTATCCGATCGCGGCCGCGTCGTGGCGACGGAAGCTCACCCGCGACACCGTCGGCAACTCCGGCTGGAAGAACCTGAGGGCGCTGCTCGGCGCACTGCGTTCGACAACGGCCCGGCCGGTGGCGCTCCGCATCGTCGCCTGGCAGATCGTCCTGTTCGCGGGGTTGTGGGCGCTGACCGGCCGGTGGTGGGTCTACCCGCTCTTCTGGTTGCTGCCCTGGATGACGGCCTGGCGGGTACTGAATCGACTGCGCTCGATCGCCGAGCACGGCGGGCTCGCGGCCTCCACGGACCGACGCATCACCACGCACCACGTCGAGCAGTCGTTCTGGGCCCGCTTCTGGATGGTGCCGTTCAACACCGGCTGGCACCTGGCACACCACGTCGACATCGGCGTGCCGTTCGCGCACCTGCCGGCGTTCCACCGCGAGCTCGTCGACGCCGGCTACGTCACCGAGGAGTTCGTGTGGCCGTCGTACCGGTCACTCTGGCGGCACGCCCAGCGCTGACGAGCCACCGTCCAACGACGACGGTCGGAACGTCGCTGAGTACGCCGGCCGACCGGAACGCCAGATGAGACCGTCGAAGAGGAAGTGCATCGCGCCGAACGTGAG
>CAJBIS010000140.1 GCA_903953195.1 uncultured Actinomycetes bacterium | reverse complement strand
CACCGCGGCATCTCCGGGAGCGACGATGGGAGTCGACATGAAGGTGGTCGTCAACTTCGACCTGTGTGAGTCCAACGCCGTCTGCATGGGCATCGCGCCCGAGGTGTTCGAGGTGCGCGACGACGACTTCCTCTACATCCTCCAGGAGGAGCCCGGTGAGGAGCTCCGCGAGAAGGTGGAGGAAGCGGCCCGCCGCTGCCCCAAGCAGGCCATCACCGTCGAGGACTGAGCCGGCCGACCCGCGTCCGGTCCTCTCGTGGCTCCCATCCTCATCGTCGGCGCGTCCCTGGCGGGGCTGAGCGCGCTCGATGCGCTCCGCGCCGCCGGCCACGACGGTGAGGTGATCGTCGTCGACGCCGCACCGGAGTTGCCGAGCGACCGCCCCCCGCTGTCGAAGCAGGTGCTGGCCGGCACCATGGAGCCCGAGGCGGCGCACCAGCCCCTCGCCAACCGGCTCGCCGAACTCGACGCGGAGATCCGGTTCTCCACGGCCGCCACGGCGCTCGACGCGGCGACCCGCACCGTGTCCCTGGCCGACGGCACCGAGATCACCGCCGAGGGCATCGTCCTCGCGATGGGGGCCAGCCCGCGTCGTCTCCCGGGCGGTGAACTCGCCGGCGTCCACGTGGTCCGCACGCTCGCCGACAGCCTGGCGTTGCGGCGCGACCTGGGGGCGTCACCGAATCGGGTGGCCGTGATCGGCGCCGGGTTCATCGGTGCCGAGGTGGCGGCGACGTGTCGGGGGCTCGGACTCGAGGTCACGATGATCGAGGCGGCGCCGGTGCCGATGGTGCGGGTGCTGCCGTCGGCCATCGGCGGGTTCGTCGCCGACGTCCACCGCGACCACGGCGTCGACGTCCGGTTGGGGGTCGGGGTGTCCGGGCTGCTCGCCGACGGCGATCGCGTCCGGGGGGTCGAACTCGCCGACGGGTCGGTCGTCGACGCGGACGTCGTGGTGGTCGGCATCGGGGTCGTGCCGTCGGTCGACTGGCTCGAGGGATCCGGCGTCCCGGTGGGCAACGGCATCACCTGCGACGAGACCTGCCTCGCGGCACCGGGCATCGTGGCCGCCGGCGACGTCGCCGAGTGGTTCAACCCACACTTCGGCGAACGCATGCGCGTCGAGCAGTGGGAGCACGCCATCGAACACGGTGCCGCTGCGGGGCGCCGCCTGCTCGCCGGTGACGACGGCGAGCCGTTCGGAAGCGTGCCGTGGTTCTGGTCGGACCAGTACGACCGCAAACTGCAGATGGCCGGTCGGCCCGCCGCCGACGACGAGGTGGTCATCCTCGACGGCACCGTCGAGGAGCGCCGCTTCGTCGCCGGGTTCCGTCGCGGTGATCGCTGCACCGGCGTGCTCGGCGTGAATCGCCCCCGTCACGCCATCCAGGCGCGCATGCGGCTGGTCGAGTCGCTCGACTGGGCGCCGATCCAGGACCTGTTCACGTGACGACGTTCTGGTGGCTGATCGCAGCGACGCTCGCGGTCGCGCTGGTCGACTGGTGGGCGGTGTTCACGGCGCGACGGCCCGTCGAGTACGTGTTCAAGCCGCTCACGATGGTGGTCCTCATCGCCGCCGCGGTGACGCTCACCGACCCCGCGTCGAGCGCCGCCCGGTGGTGGTTGGTCGCCGGACTCGTCTGCTCGCTCGCCGGTGACGTGTTCCTGATGCTCGACGACCTGTTCGTGCCGGGCCTGGCGTCGTTCCTGGTCGGGCACCTGTGCTACGTCGTGGCGCTCGCCAATCTGGGGCCGACCCTCCCGGCGCTGATCGTGGGGGTCGTCGCCGTCGCCGTCGGCGTCGCGTTCGTCGGCCGCATCGTGATCAACGGCGCCGCCGACACCGACGCCAGACTCCGGCTGCCCGTCACGGCGTACATCTCGGCGATCTCGGTGATGGTGGCCGTGTCGATCGGCACGATGATCCCGTTCGCGATCGTCGGCGCGCTGTTGTTCTACCTGTCGGACGCATGCATCGGCTGGAGTCGCTTCGTGAAGGACTTCCCGCAGAGCCGCATGGCGATCATCACCACGTACCACCTGGGGCAGATCGGGCTCGTGCTCGCGCTGCTCGGCGCGGGGTGAGCGCAGCAT
>CAJBIS010000139.1 GCA_903953195.1 uncultured Actinomycetes bacterium | reverse complement strand
TGGCCGGATCGACGTCGAGCAGCTCGGTTCGGCGGCCACGCTGGAGATGGGCGAGTGAACGGCCGGCGGCGGCGTGGACCTGCTCGTCGTCGACCGCCAGGTCGAAGGCATCGCCGATGCGACGCAGCAGGTCGCTCCGCTCGAGCCGCACCTGCACGGGATCGGGCGCTCCCGCCACGTCGGTCACCGCCGGAATGTCGCCGGCGACTGGTGGCCTGCCGGCAGCGGATCGGCGTGTCATCACCACGGTCGCGAACGCGACGGCAGCTGCAAGCACCAGCGCCAGCCCGACCGCGACCACGAACATCACCCCGTCGAGGGTACCCACGACTCGTGGCGGACCACGGAGGAAGTTCTGCCCGCCTCGAGCAGTTGCCGCCCCGGTCAGGTCGAACTCGACCCCTCGGCCTCGTCGAGCGCACGGAGCCCGGGCAACACGTCGGCGGCGACGCGTTCGCAGGCGTCGAGGTGCGGGTAGCCCGAGAGGATGAACGAGTCGACTCCGATGGCCCGGTACGCCGCAATGGTCTCGACCACCTGATCCGGGTCGCCCACGATCGCTGCGCCGGCACCACTGCGGGCCCGCCCGACGCCGGTCCACAGATGATCCTCGACGAACCCGTCGTCGTCGGCGGCGTCGCGGAGTTCCACCTGTCGGGCCACCCCGGCCGAGCCCGAGTCGAGCGAGCGGGACCGGATGCGGTCGCCCTCGGCGGCATCGACGTGCGAGATCAGCTCGGCCGCAGCGGCGCGCGCCTCGGCCTCGGTCTCGCGCACGATCACATGGCACCGGAACCCGAACCGCAGCGTGCGGCCGAACGTCGCGGCCCGAGCCCGCATGTCGTCGATGAGTGCGGCGGTCGCCCCCACCGTGTCCGGCCACGTGAGGTAGACGTCGGCGGCCTCGGCGGCCACCGCCCGCGCCGGCTCGGAGAGCCCGCCGAAGTAGAGCGGCGGACACGAACCGGTCGTGGTCGTGAGTCGGGGCGGTTCGAGTTCCAGGTCGTAGAACTCGCCGTGGTGCACGACCGGCGATCCGTCGAGCAGCGTCCGGATGATGTGCATCACCTCGAGCGTTCGGGCGTAGCGGGGAACGCTCTCGATCGGTGCACCGGGCAGGTCGGACGAGATGATGTTGACGGTGAGCCGGCCACCGTCGGGTCGGCGCCGCGACGGTGCGAGCATGCGATCGATGGTCGCGATCTGTCGCGCCAACTGCGGCGGCCAGAGCTCCGCGCACCGCACCGCGAGCAGGAGGTCGATGTCTCGCACCTGCGGGGCGATCCCCGCCGCGAACGCGACGGCGTCGATCCCGAGCGTGTAGCCCGATGGCAACAGCACGTTGTCGAACCCGAGTCGATCCGCGGCGCGGACGATGTCGCCGCAGTGCTCGAAGGTCGAGGCCAGCGCGGGGTCGGGGACGCCGAGGAACTCGTAGTCGTCGTCGCACAGCGCGCCGAACCAGGCGACCTCGAGCGGCGGCCGCGCCGCCGACCTGCCTGCGGTGCTCACGGCAGACGCTCACCGCGTGAGGCGACGAGCACCTCGTACCACTCGGCGCGATCCAGCGTGACCTCGGCGGCGGCTGCGAGCGATCGGATGCGCTCCGGTTGCTGCGTGCCGATGATCGGGATCGGCCCCGACGGATGCCGCATGGTCCACGCCAGCGCGACCACTGTTCGCTCGACACCGCGTGCAGCGGCGAGGCGGTCGAGCACCTCGACCAACCGGGCGGTGCGCTCGTCCGCGGGGTCATCCGACGGAGCGAGCCGGCCGCCGCCGAGCGGCGACCAGGCGAGGGGCGTCATGGCGGTCTCCGCGCACAGGTCGAAGGTGCCGTCGACGAGCGGGTCCAGGTGGAGCGCGCTCCACTCGGGCTGGGACGTGACGAGCGGGACGTCGAGGTGCGCCTGGAGCGCCCGGGTCTGCGCGACCGTGAAGTTCGACACGCCGATCGTCCGGGTGAGACCGCGGTCGATCAGGAGTTGCAGCGTGGCGGCCAGATCGGCCGGGTGCGTCAGCACGTCGGGCCGGTGCACCTGGTAGAGGTCGACGAACTCGACGCCGAGCCGCCGCAGGGACGCCTCGCACGCCTCGACCAGGTACTCGCGGCTCTGGTCGTAGGGCACGGGCGGCCGGATCCCACCCTTGGTCGCGAGCACCATGCGGTCGCGCAGGCCCGGGTCGGCGTCGAGCACCTGTCCGAGCAGGACCTCGGCGTCACCGAAGTCCGTTCCGTCCGCCTGCGACCCGAATCCGTAGATGTCGGCGGTGTCGATGAGCGTCATCCCGGCATCGAGCGCGGCGACGATCTTGGCCTCGGCCGCCGTCACGGCGCCCCCGGCGAACCGCCAGCAACCGTACGACACCGCACCAACGGTCAGCTCGCTCGTCCCCAGTCGGCGAGCGGGCATCGTCGTCCCCGGCACGAGTTCCACGCCGACGTCCGCTGTCGCATCCACGTCGCCGAACCTAGCGGGGGCAGAGCGGGCCCTCGGACGGACGGGGGTAGATGTACCCGGCCCTTGGACTTCCGTCACTCGGCCTCCTACGCTCTGCCTGCTGGGCGGAGTACCAAGGGGAACCAGATGTTGGCAAAGATGACGAAGAACCGATCCGTGCGGGTGGCCACCATCGCCTGTCTCCTCGGGAGCGCACTCGTGGTGTCGAGTCAGTCCCCGTCAGGTGCCGCGCCGGTCGAGAAGACGCTCAACGCGTCGTGCGGTGGACGGGACGAACCGTCGAAGCAGCTGCTCAACGTCCTCGGTTCCAGCAACTTCCCGGTCACGATCATCGCCGACGTGCCCCCGACGCTCGAGCCGAACGCCGCCGATCAGGACGTGGCGTTCACCTGGAAGGTCATCCTCGACGCCAGCCTCACCTCCAAGGCCACCGGGTTCGGCATCAACTCGCTCAACGTCGACAACGCCCAGGCCGACATCGCCGTCTCCGGCCCCACGGCGACCACGGTCATCCCGTCGGGTCCGATCCCCTCGATCCCGGTCACGCTGACGGCTGGTCAGCCCGCGACCGTCGAGGTCGGCACGTTCAAGGGCACGCTCACCGAGATCGGCTCGGCCGGCCCCATCAAGTACACGGCCGGCAAGCTCGGCTTCACGATCAACGTGTCGGTCGCCGGCAAGGCACAGATCGTCAACGTCGACTGCAACGCTCCGGGCACCATCGCCTCGTCGCAGATCAAGGTGCCGGGTTCGCCCGACATCGTGCAGCCGATCGAGATCCAGGCTCAGCCCGATGAGGCGGTCTCGGTCGACCTGCTCGCCACGTACGTGAAGCCGGGTACGACCAAGGAGGGCGAGACGCTCGAGGTCGACACCACCAGCCTCAAGGTCATCGACGGTGCCGGCACGATCGTCGACGGCAAGCTCCAGGCGACCGCCGGTGCCGCCGGCTCGACGAGCTCGATCACCTTCGAGGTGTGCGCCAAGAAGACCGTCGTGGGTGTCAACGAGGTGCAGACGCTCTCGGTCGACCCGACCTCCGAGTTGCTCAAGAAGGGCGTGGGTTTCACCGTCAAGTACGGCGAGGGTGAGTCGCCCGCCGTCGACCTGCTCGGCAGCTTCCTGGGTGTGCCGATCGGGTTCATCCCGCCCAAGCCCGGCAACTGGGAGAACGAGGCCAACAACTACATCCTCACCGAGCACAAGATGCCGACGGCTGCGGAACTGCAGGCG
>CAJBIS010000138.1 GCA_903953195.1 uncultured Actinomycetes bacterium | reverse complement strand
CAGCGATGTGGAGACATGGTCAGCGGCGCAGCGGTGTCCGTGTGGTCGGACTGGCGACGGCGGTTGCGTTGCTCACGCTGGGGGCGGCACTTCCGGGGAGTGGCGACGCGGTGTCGGCGGCAGAGCGACTCTCGATTCGTGAAGTACTGCCACCGCTGATCGGCCGCCAGCCCGTCACCGTCCAGGAACCGGTGCCGGCGGCGGGGCCGCGCGCTTCGACCGTCGAGGCGCGACTTCGCGGTCGGTTCGGTCAGCGGTTCGCCGGGGCGTGGGACGTTCCGATCGGGGGCACCGGGGTCCAGCCGACACTGGCACTCACCGGGGTCGTCTCCGCCGACGACCGGGCGTCGGCTGCGACGATCGTCGGCGGGGCCGTCGACGTCCAGGCCGCAGCGAACTCGCTCGATGAGCTCGAACGGATGAAGGCGTCGGCCATTGCTCGCCTCGCCGAGGCGGGCGTCACGGAGTCACTCGTCGGCGTCAATGTTCCCCGCAATGTGCTCGAGGTCGAGGTCGACCCCGAGTCGGTGCCGCTGTCAGCGGCGTCGGTGGTCACCGCGCTGGCAGCGGAACCGCGGATCGTCGCCCAGACGTCAGCGATGCGGGTCACGAGCTACCCGAACCCGGAGTGGTCCGGTCAGCGGGTGTTCCTGCGGCTCTCGGGTGGTGCGATCGGGGGATGCACGACAGGGTTCGCGATCCGGAACGCCGGTGGCGTGTTCCAGACCCTCGCTGCGCACTGCGTGGCCGGCGACGGCACGCAGGTGCTCGGCGCCGGCGGCGACTCGATCAACTCCGCGACCGGTGCCGTCGCAGGGTCGATCGTCGGGTACCAGGCTCCGGGCACCGCTCGTGGTGACTTCGCAGCGTTCGCGTTCCCGAGCGCCGTCGGGTTCGTGTACGGCGCGAACCGGAGCGTCAAGGGGGCGGGTGACCCGGTGTGGCTCGAACAGGGGGTGTGCTTCCGTGGCGCGACGTCGGCGACAGAGAAGTGCGCCGGGGTGTCGAACGTCGACTACACGGTCAGAACGTCGGGCGCCGACGGGCGCATCTGGCAGTTCCCCGCCTTCTGCATCGATCACGGCGCGGGTGCGACTGCCCTGCCCGGTGACAGCGGCGCGGCGATGTACCGGGCGCAGGGGTCCAGCGAGGCCCTCGCCCGGGGGATCCTGAGCGGCACGATCGGGTCGAAGACGTGCGGCACCCCGATCCAGGCGGTGCTCAGCACCTACCAGGCGCAGATTGTGGTGAAGTGATGCGAGCACGCGAGGACGGAGGATCCATGAGCACACGGTTGGAATGGCGCCAGCACCGCGCCCGCCGCGCTGCGGCCTCGGTGATCATTGCCGTCGCCGCAGGAGCTGCGGCGGTCGTGCACCCGGCGGTCGGCGGCGCGAGCTCTGCTGCCACCGAGCCGCCCGGCCCGAACCCGGTCGGCTCCACCGTCGCCACCGAGCCGACGACGTCCACGTCGACGCCGGTGACGTCGAGCTCGACCACCTCGACCGTCCCGGCGGGCTCGTGTGTCGACAGCTCGGGTCAGACCGTTGGCACGCTGCCGGGTCAGACGGAGTGTCCGGAGCCGCTGGCGGCCGGGGAGTGTCAGTCGATCGACCCGGCGGACTGTCTGACGATTCCGGAGGTCATCGGCCTGGACGGTTCGGCCGGTCCGAACCGTGGCGCTGGTTCGCACGGCGCGCCGGAGCGGGGCGGGGCCTCGCTGCGGTTCACCGGCTGAGCCGTCCTGTCGGGGGCCGGTCGCCCTGGTCTGCTCCGGCGAGATGAACTCAGGACGACGCGGCCGAGCGCTCGTGTGTGGTGAGCGCCGTGTGGCGAGCGAGCACGGCGAAGTCGGCGTCCGCGTG
>CAJBIS010000137.1 GCA_903953195.1 uncultured Actinomycetes bacterium | reverse complement strand
GCCGGGGTTGGCGACCATTCGGCGCGGAGGCACCAGAACGACTCGCCTTCCTGATGACACCGGCACGACTGTGGGAGTTCGGTGCCGGCGCCCTGCTCGCACTGCTGTGGCCGAAGGTCCGTCTCGGTGAGCGGACCGCCGCCGCGCTCGGGTTCGTCGGGATCGTCGCCCTCGTCGCCGCGGCGACGCTGATCGATCCGGGCGCGCCGTTCCCGTCCGGGGTCACCGTGGTCCCGGTGCTGGCGACGGTTGCGATCATCGCCGCCGGCACCCACCGCGGTCCCGTCACCCGGGCGCTGTCGTGTCGGCCGATGGGCTGGATCGGTGACCGTTCGTACGCCTGGTACCTATGGCACTGGCCGGCGATCGTCCTCGCCGCCGCGGTGTGGCCGACCGTGCCGTGGGTCCCGGCGGTCGCTGCGGTCGCCGCGCTGCTTCCCGCCTGGGCGTCGTACGCGTGGGTGGAACAGCCGCTGCGTATCGATGTCCGGCTGGTGGGTCGCCGTGCCGTCGCGATGGGCTGCACCTGCCTCCTGCTCGTCGACATCGCCGTCGCCGTCGTCACGATCGGCGCCAACCGTGGCTGGGGGGTGCGCGAGGCCGATGGCTGGTACGACCTGCCGAACGGCCGCAACGTCGGCTGCCACCTGTTCAACCGCGACAACCGGGTCGACTGGCCGGGCGACGTGTGCACGACCCGCCCACCGGCGCCGGATCGCGGCACGGTGCTGATCCTGGGCGACCTCCAGGCCGACGGCGCCGCTCCGGCGGTCGTCACCGCCGCGCACGAACTCGGCTTCGCCACCGCCCAGTGGACCCGGTCGGGCTGTCCGTTCGTCGGTCGCGCCCCGGTCCACGGCTCGGCATGCGCCGACTGGCAGGCCCGGGCGCGTGCACTCGTGGACGAGCTCGACCCGGTGGCGGTCGTGCTGGTCGCCGACGAGGCCGCGTACACCACCGCGGCGCTCGCCGAGGAGGAGTTGGCCGCGGCCGACGGTTCACACCCCGGGTCGACCGACGCCGCGGTGCAGAGCTGGGCCGACGGGCTCGATGCCACGCTCGCCGACCTCGACGCCCTCGGCATCCCCGTCGTGATCATCGGTGGTGCGCCCGACCTGGGCGACGACTTCCCCCGTGATCGACAGTCGTTGCTCAACCCGGACCCGCCGATCCCGACGATCACCGATGCCGACGCCCGCGCCCGACGCGGCGCGGTGTGGGACGCACAACAGGCGGTCGCGACGCGACGCGGCGCCGTCGTCATCGACCCGGTGCCACTGCTCTGCTCCCCCACCTGCGCGCCGCTGGTCGACGGGACGTGGCGCTGGTACCAGCGGGATCAGCTCACGAATGCCGGGAGTGCCGTGCTCACACCGGCGGTCCTCGACGCGCTGCGCCGCGTCACCGGCGGTTGAGGGGCAGCGCTCACGATGTCACCCGCCCGGGTCACCCGGGCGGGGTCACCCGGGCGGGTCGGCGCACCGGGGCCGATCCGGCAGCCCGATACCGCCGTTGTTCACGAAGTACTCGTCACGCGGTTCCAGATCCCGGTTCAACTCGAACTCGATCGGCGGCGGGAGCGTCGGATCGCAGACGTCGGAGATCGTCGAGATCACCGACCAGTACCGGTCCCGGTCCGCGTCGGGGACATTCGACGCGTCGAACCGCTGACGCAGGCGGGTCAGGTCCAGATCGAGCGGGGCTCGACCCGCCACGGCGAACCGCGAGCCGTTGTACTCGCCGACGGTCACGACGGCGACGTCATCGAAGACCTGCTGGAGAGAAGCCAGCACCCGTCCATTCGGGATCCAGATGGCCATCACGCCGTCCGGGGTGAGCCGGTCACGGATCTGCTCGAAGTACTCCACCGAGAACGTGTTGCCGCTCGCCGCCGAGGTCGTGCGCATCGTGTCGGTCACGACGACGTCGAGGGACCCCGGCTCGGTCGCAGCCAGTGCCGCACGCCCGTCGTCGGTG
>CAJBIS010000136.1 GCA_903953195.1 uncultured Actinomycetes bacterium | reverse complement strand
TACCGCGGTGTGTTGAGCGCGTCGGAGCGGACGTCGCTCATGTTCCTGCAGGCGACCGCGTTGCCGTTGCTCGTGGTCATCACCCAGATCGGCGTCGAGACCCAACAGATGCGACCCGAGAACGCGACCGCGCTCGTCGGTGCCGGCATGTTGTCGGTGCTCGTGTTCCCGCTCGTCGGGTTCGCCATCCTCGACCGGTCGCGTCGAGACGTTCCGCTCGACGGTGAGCCGGTCAGCGACGAACTGCCAGCGTCTGGATCTGGAACGGCCGGAGCGTGACCGGCACCTGACCGTCGCTCACCGGGAGCCAGTCGTGACCGGGGAGCGGCCGTTCGCGTGCGTCGACGATCCGAACGCTCGACGCCGGGACGCCCAGCCGGAGGGTCGCATCGGCTCGTCCGCCCGCCGCCTCGTAGCAACGGATGATGACCTCGCCGCTGCCGTCGTCCGCCGGCTTCACGGTCTCGACGACGACGGTCGGCCGGTCCGAGGTCACGACCGTGCTCGACGCCACAGGGGTGTCCGCCGCGGTGTCGGCGTTCGCGGCGAGCCGGCGAACGGGCTGGTTCAGCTGGTAGCCCTCCTGCACGATCCGACCGTCGTCGAGGCGGCCGGCGGTGGGGAGCAGCGAATAGGTGAACTCATGGTGGCCCTGGTCCTGGACCGGGTCGGGGTACTTGGCGCCCCGCAGCAGCGACAGACGCACCGTGGTGGTCGGGACCTCGGAGCCGTCGTCGAGCTGCGACCGGGTGCGCAGCGCGTCGTGGCCGTACTTGGAGTCGTTGAGCAGCGCGATCCCGGCGCCGGTCTCGTGCACGTGGACCCAGCGGTGCGCGCAGAACTCGAACCGGGCGTCGTCCCACGAGGTGTTCCGGTGGATCGGCGTGGTGAGGTTGCCGAACTGGATCTCACGGGTGATCTCGTCGGTCTGGACGTCGAACGGGAAGGCCACCTTGAGGAGCCGCTCCTGGTGGTGCCAGTCGGCCTCGACGTGGACGTTGAGGCGTGGGGAACCGGCGCGCAGCTCGATGGTCTGCGTCACGCTGGACGGGCCGAACGTGCGACCGACGACGACGCGAGCCACCAGGGGCCCGTCGTCGGTGACGTCGACGGCGTCGACGGCGTCGATCACGGTGAAACGGCGGAGGTCGAAGTCCTCGACGTCCCACGCGTCGTACACGTTGGGCAGATCGGGATGCAGTTGCAGCACACCGGCGGACTCGCCGACGGCGACGAACTCGCGTCCGGTCGTGTCGTCGATGAACGAGACGAGGTGGCCGTGTTCGTCGATGGCCGCTCGCACGAGTCCGTTGGACAGTTCGATCCGGGTGCCGTCTCGGCGCACCACGACGGGCGGCGTCCCGTCGGGCAGGGCGGTCGCCGGCGCGGCGGACACGGTCCACGCGTCCGTGTCGAGCCACGCGGCGCCCGTCCCGTCGGCGAGCACCTGCACCCGGCCCGGGTCGGCGGCGCCGTCGTCGATCACCACGCCGTGGTGCGCGAACGGCGTCGGGTTGATCCAGCCGGCATGTCCGCCCGTGATCCGGGCGGCGGTCCGCTCGATGAGCTCGAGGAGCTCGGCCCGGATCGCGGTGTAGTCCTCGACCGCCTCGCGGTGCACCCAGCC
>CAJBIS010000135.1 GCA_903953195.1 uncultured Actinomycetes bacterium | reverse complement strand
GTCGTACCGACTGCTCGGCGAACCGGAGGAGCGTCGCCGGATCGAGGACGTCGACCGCATGGGTCTGGCGTACCTGGAGCAGCCGTTCGAACCCGACACGCCATGGGACCACCTGCGCGACGTCCGCGACGCGCTGCGCACGCCGATGGCGCTCGACGAGTCGATCACCTCGTTCGCCGCGCTCGACGCCGCGCTCGAGGCGACCGCCGTCGACGTGGTGTCGATCAAGCCGGCGCGTCTCGGTGGCGTGCTCGCCGCCGCCGACGCCGTGCGGCGGTGTGTGGGCGACGGCGTCGACGCCTTCGTCGGCGGGATGTTCGAACTCGGTGTCGGGCGCGCCGGTGCCGCCGCGGTCGCCGGCATGGACGGGTGCACGCTGCCGACCGACCTCGGCCCCAGCGCCCGCTACGTCGACGACGACGTCACCGAACCCGTCGTCACCGACGGCCGAGGGCGCCTGCTCGTTCCCGACAGCCCCGGCATCGGTCGTGAGCCGTCGGACGAGCGACTCGACGAGTTCACCGTCGACCACGCGTCGCTCGTGAGTTGATGCCGTTGGAGCGCTGGTGTCGGCGTCGGCGTCAGCTGGCGCGCAGCTTGAGGAGTCGATTGCTGAAGAGCGACGTGGCCCACATGCTCGATCCGTCGAATGCGAGGTCGTAGCCCCCGCCGCCGAGATCGATCGGACTGCCGGAGGCCGTTCCAGTGGCGGCGTCCAGACGCAGCACGTTGTTCGAGTTCGCGCACGCCACCCAGATGTCGGTGCCGTCGAACGCGAGTCCGAACGGGTAGTCGCCGGCGGCGATCTGACTGCCGACGATCGATCCGGTGGCCGCGTTGAAGCGGGACACGGTGTCGGAATTGGAGTTGGCGACCCACATGAGCGAACCATCGAAGGCCAGATCGGTGGCACCGTCGAGCCCGGTGATGGGCGATCCCACCTCGGTGCCCGTGGCGGCGTTGAATCGCCGCACGGTGTCGACCGAGAAGAGCGACACCCACATGTTGGTGCCGTCGAATGCGATGCCGAGCGGGTCATTGCCGAGGGCGATGGGCGCGCCGACCACGGTGCCGGTGGCGGCATCGATGCGCGTGAGACTGGACGAGAGCGAGTTGGTGACCCAGATGTTGGTGCCGTCGAACGCCACACCGCGCGGGCCGTCGCCGACGGGGATGGGCGATCCGATGACTGTTCCGGTCGCGGCGTCGATGCGGGTGACGTCGTCCGAGACCTGGTTGGCCACCCAGACGGTGCGTCCGTCGAACGCCAGACCCGATGGACTGGTGCCGACCGGGATGGCCGACCCGACGGCAGCGTTCGTCGTCGGGTCGACGCGCAGGACGGTGTTCGCGGCCGCGTTGGCGACCCAGATGTTGGTGCCGTCGTAGAGCACCCCCGCGGGGAACGACAGACCGACGGCAACGGTGGCGGGTTTGGCGAGGTCCTGGTCCCAGCGGTTCTGGGCGAGTTGCGGGTTCGTGAGGCGTGCGGCGGTGGTGTATCCGGCGATGTCCGCGATGACGTTGACGGGTCCGCCGGACGCGAAGAACGACACCTGGCCGGTGGAGCCGAGGGCGACGGTGACCTGGTTCGGTGTGGGTGCCTGTCCGGTGACGTAGTTGAGGTTCGATGCGGTGGGCTTGTTGGCGCCGCCGGGGAACACGGTGAGGAATCCGTTGGATCCGGGTCCGACGATCGTCACGTTCATCACCACACCCGAGGTGCCGGAGGGGATGGTGCAGTTGCCGTTGGTTCCGGTGACCTGGATCGAGTAGGTCTCACCACCGTTGAGCGGGGTGTTGCGCGGTCCGACGTTGTTGGG
>CAJBIS010000134.1 GCA_903953195.1 uncultured Actinomycetes bacterium | reverse complement strand
CGCATCGCCGACGATCAACAACACGTTGACGGTCTCGGACTCGATCACGCCGAGCGTGTCGTCCACGTCGAAGCGTTCGGTCACGTTGCCGAGCACGATCGTGTTGGCGTTCGTGAAGGCGTTGAACGCCATCCAGTGTGCGGCGCCGTGCATGAACGGTGGCGCCGGCATCAGGCGGGTGCCCCCGTTCGCGGTGTTCGCCTCGATGTCATCGGCCGACGCCCACTCCTGCTGGTCGTCCAGGCGGCGACCACCGAGCGCGGCGACGAAGATGTCGGCCTGGCGCCACAGCACGCCCTTCGGCATCCCGGTCGTGCCGCCGGTGTAGAGGATGTAGAGGTCGTCGGGGGACCACGACGCCACCAGCTCATCGGGAAGCGTCGTCGGCTCGGCGTCGAGCGCCTCATCGAACCACTCGGCTCCGTCGAGCAGGTCGTTGCCGCTGTCGTCGCGCACCTGCAGGAGCACCGTCAGGTCGTCGAGCCGACCCCGGACCTCGTCCAGCGTCGGTGCGAACGCCGAGTGGAACACGATCGCCTTCGCTCCCGAGTCCCGCAGCAGGTACTCGAGCTCCTCGGCGACGTAGCGGTAGTTGACGTTGAACGGTGCCACCCGCGCCTTGTACGAGCCCAGCATCGCCTCGAGGTACTCCGGGCAGTTGTGCAGGTACAGCCCGAGATGATCCTGACCGGATTCGTGGCCGTCGAGCTCGTCCCGTTCGACCACGGTGCCCAGTCCGCGCCGGCGCAGCGCGTTCGCCAGCTGGCGGGACCGGTCGCCGACCGCGGCGTACGTGAGGCGACGATCACCCGCCACGATGCACTCGCGGTCGGGAACGGTCCGTTCCACCAGTTCGTGGACAGCAGCCAGGTTGTACTCCACCGATTCCCCCCAGGTGTCGGATCAGCAGGCGAATCGTAGGGCGCCGACAGCGTCATGCGCCTCCCGGCAGGTCGTGCGTCTCCCGGCAGGTCGTGCGGCTACCGGCAGGTCGTGTTCGGCGGTGGCAGCTCGAGATCGACGAGGTAGGCATCGACGATGCGGTCCACGCAGGTCGACGAACCGTACGCCGTGTGCCCGTCGGTCTCGACGGTCAGCAGCACCGCGTTCGGGGTCCGGTTCGCGACGGCCAGCGCGTTCGAGTACGGCGTGGCCGGGTCGCCCGTGTTGCCGACCACGAGGATGGGCGGGACGGTCGACGGGATGACCGGCACCGGATCCGCCACCGCCGGGGCGGCCCACGTCGCGCACGGCAGCATCTCGTTCGCGACCGCCGCGCCGAACCGGGGTGCGGCCTCGGCGGCGCGACGGGCGAACTCCCGGTAGGCCGCAGCGCCCGAGGGCGGCGGCGTGTCGATGCACACCACGGCGGCGTACGACGGGTAGCCGCCGAAGTCGTAGTAGCTCGCGGCGAGGTCGGCGAGCTTCCCGCCGTCCCCCACGTCGGCGCTCGCCAGCGCCGGGCCGAGTTCCCGCCACCCCTGCGGGACGTAGGCGCTGTAGGTGGCGGCCACCGCGATCTCGGAGGGGCCGAGCGCCCCGGTCGGCGTGCGCAACGGCTGCGTCTCCGCCCGGGCGATCACCCGGTCGTAGGTCCCCGCCAGGTCGGCCACCCCGCACGCGGCCACGCCGGCGTCAGCGCAGGCGTTCGCGTTCCCGTTGAAGGACTGCTCGAACGCCTGCGCCTGGGCGGTCAGGAACTCGGTGAACGAGAGATTCGGATCGACGACACCGTCGAGGACCATCGAGCGGATGTGGGTCGGGAAGAGCGCGGCGTACTCCTGGCCGATCTGGGTGCCGTAGGAGAACCCGACGTAGTTGAGCGGTTCGCCGCCGAGCGCCAGACGGATCGCCTCCAGGTCGCGGGCCACGTTGGCCGTGCCGACGAACGGCAGCAGGTCACCGGCCTCGCGGCCGCAGTCCGAGCTGACCGTCGCCGCCGCCGCGTCGAGATCCGCCTGCTCCTGAGGAGTGTCGGGCTGCGAGTCGAGCCGCTCGAAGTCCTGCACGCCGGCGTCACACTCGACCGCCGTCGAGGCCCCGACGCCACGGGGGTCCCAGCTCACGGTGTCGAACCGCTGATCCGTCTCGTCGGAGAGCGGTCCGCCGGCGATGAAGTCGACACCCGAGCCACCCGGTCCGCCCGGATTCGTCAGCAGCGTTCCCTCGGACCGCCCGGTCGCCGGCCGACGGGCGAGCGCGAGCGTGAGCGTCGGTCCGTCCGGCTCGGACCAGTCGCGGGGCACCTCGAGCTCCGAGCAGTCGAGGGTCGGATCGAACTCGCAGGGCGCCCAGTCCAGAGGCGCCGGGGACCAGTCGGCCGGGAATCCCGAGGTCGCCGGATCAGCCGGACGGACCGTGGACGACGGCGCCTCGTTCCGCTCGGTCGGCGGAGCCGTCGTCGCCGTGCTCGGGTCGTCGAACGAGATCGAGCAACCGCTCACCAGTGCCGCGAGCGCGGCGACCGTCGCGACGGTGACCCGGACCGGACGGCCACGCCCGCGATCACGACCGGCGTGGCGGCGCCGTGACGCGGGGGAGGGAGCACCGTGCATCGGCGCAGCGTAGGCCGAAGCGATCACGAGTCGGTGGCGGCGATCGCCGCACCCACGACCGCAGCCGGCGCCGTAGGCTCGACCCATGATCTTCGGAGTGTTCGCACCGCAGGGCTGGAAGATGGAACTCGTCGGGATCGAGGACCCGCAGGCGAAATGGGCCACGACGCTCGCGACGACCCTGCTCGCCGAGGAGCTCGGCTACGACTCGATCTGGGTGTACGACCACTTCCACAACGTTCCGGTGCCCGCCCACGAGACCATGTTCGAGGCGTGGACGACCATGGCCGCACTCGCCCAGGCGACCTCGACCATTCGCCTCGGCCAGATGGTCTCGTGTGCCGGCTACCGCAACCCCGGACTCGTCGCCAAGATCACGTCGACGATCGACGTCATCTCGGGCGGCCGCCTCGACTGGGGGATCGGCGCGGGATGGTACGAACACGAGTACCGGGCCTACGGCTACGAGTACCCGAGCAACGCGGACCGCATCCGAATGCTGCGCGAGACCGTCGAGATCGTGCGGCTCATGTGGAGCGAACCCGACGCCACCTACACCGGTCGACACTTCTCGATCGACGGCGCGCAGTGCGACCCGAAGCCGTTGCAGGACCCGCACCCACCGATCTGGATCGGCGGCGGCGGCGAACAACTCACCCTCCGAGTCGTCGCCCGGTACGCCGATCGATCCAACTTCGGGGGCAAACCCCACGAATGGACCCACAAGTGCGAGGTGCTCAAGGCGCACTGCGCCGAGGTGGGACGCGACTACGACGAGATCGTCAAGACCTGGTCGCCCGAGGTGTTCATCCGCGAGGACGAACAGGAGATCATCGACGGCGGCACCCGCAGCTCATGGGGCGAACCGTACGAGTCGTGGCGTGACGGCAACCTGGTCGGCACGCCCGAACAGATCTGCGAGAAGCTCGCCCACTACCAGTCGCTCGACTGCGGTGGCATCGTGCCGTGGTGCACCGACTACCCCGAGCACGAGACCCTGCGGCTCCTCGCCGAACAGGTCATGCCGGAGTTCCGGTCCTGATGCCCGAGCGGGGACCCCGTGGCCCCGCTCTCCTCCGCAACATGGGGCCCCTGCCCCATGGCGGCCGTGCCTGAAACCCGAGCGGGGACCCCGTGGCCCCGCTCAGATCACTCGGCGTACCGGAAGATGATCTCGGCGACGCACGCCGGCTTGTCGGCGCCCTCGACCTCGAAGGTGAAGGTCATGTGGATCTGCGCCCAACCGCCATCCAGTGCGTTCACCTGGTCGAGCGCCGCGCCCAGCCGCAGGTTCGACCCCACCGGCACGGGCGACACGAATCGCACCTTGCCGAGGCCGTAGTTCACACCCATCTTCACGCCGGACACCGTCAGGATCTGCGGCATGAGCACCGGGCCCAGCGACAGCGTCAGGTAGCCGTGGGCGATCGGCCCGCCGAACGGCGACTCGGCCTTGGCGCGCTCCGGATCGACGTGGATCCACTGATGGTCGCCGGTCGCGTCGGCGAACGTGTTCACCCGCTCCTGCGTGATCTCCAGCCAGTCGGAGTACCCCAAGTGGGTGCCCACGAGCTCAGTGAGTCCTGCGATGCCATTCACCTCGGTAGCCATGGCGCGATCATGGCAGCGGTGAGGACACGTCGGCCAACCCAACGCCCCGGCCGAAGTCCCCGAGGTGGGGCGCTCCGGGCGTTCGGGTCAGGAGAAGTAGATCTTCTGGTAGTCCCGGGACTGCGGGTGCAGCAGCAGCGCGATCAGCGCGTACACGAAGATCGCGTTCAGCAGGCCGCCGGGCAGCAGGTAGTAGGTGGCATCACCGATGATCGACCCGTAGAGCACCACCAGGACGAATCGCATCACGATCGGCAGGAACGAGGCCACCACCGCCACCTGGTAGCCGCGCTTCATCTCGTTCGCGATGCCGAACGCGCCGAATGCGTTCGCCGCTGCGGCGGCCAGGAAGACGAGACGTCCGAGCGCCTCGGAGCCGGGGATCGTGATGCCGCCGCCGAGACCAAGTGCCGCGAGCGCCAGGAACACGGCGTCGAAGTACAACAGGAACTGGGAGATCATCAGCGTCTGTGGCAGTCGGTTGTTGAACCATCG
>CAJBIS010000133.1 GCA_903953195.1 uncultured Actinomycetes bacterium | reverse complement strand
CGTCGACCAGGTCGGCGGCGAGCAGCGCCCGCACCAGCGTCGGGCTGCCCATGACCGCCAGGTCACCGCCGTCCCGGGCGCGCAGCGCCGCGATCGCGTCCATCGACTCGGCGACGGTGAGCACGTGCGAGTTCGGCCACGTGATGTCGGACGCCGTGAGCGTGTCGGTGACGACGTACTTCTCGATCGCGTTCATCTGGTCGGCGAACGGGTCGCCGGCCCGGTCGGGCCACGCGTCGGCCATCACCGTGAACGTCCGACGGCCGAACAACAGCGCCTCGACCGTTGCGAACTTCGCGCCGATCGAGCCGCCCATGACCTCAGGATCGAAGAACGGCATGGACCAACCGCCTTGGGCGACGCAGCCGTCGAGGTCCTCCTCCTGGCCGCCGGGGGCCTGGACGACTCCGTCGAGACTCATGAACTCGCTGACGACAACCCTCACGGTGCTGCTCCCGACGTTGGTGGAACTCCAAGGCTAGATCGGCGTCGGGGACGCGGTGCCCGACTGGACGGCCCGAGGATCGGCGCCACCACGCGCCGCCCGTCCGACGAGCGCGCCGGCGACGACCGCACCGATCCCGGCGGCCAGCACCGCGGCGTCCGCCGACACGCCGCCGATCACCGCGCTCCACGCCATCGTCCCGAACGGCCCGGCGAGTCCGCTGACGAGCATGGCGGCCGCCAGGTTGTGCGACGCATCCTCCGGCGGTCCCGCCTCGGCGGCCGAGCCGACGAAGAACGCCCGAGCCGCGTACCGGAGCGCGCCGAACGCCACGCCGATGACGAGCCACGCCGCGAGCTCGACCCGGTCCGACAGCACCAGCGATGTCACACCGAGGACCACCAGAGACACCCCGGCGCCGACACCGGCGAGCGCACCCGCCGACAGGTCGTCGCGTCGGCCGCTCAGCACACGCACGACCCGGGGCGAGAGGAACTCGCCGACGGCGAACGCGGTCATGAGGAATCCGGCGCCCGCAACCAGCGGACTCTGACGGAGGTCCTGGGCGATCGGCACGACGAGCGAGGTGAGCGGCCCGAAGAAGAAGAGGCTCGATGCGCCGAGCGCCGCAGTCAGCCGCAGGCGGCGGCTCCCGGCGAGGGACGCCCGGGCATCACGCCATGGCCGATCGGCTGCACGGGGTGTCGACGGCTCGGCCGTCGGCGACACCCGCGACACGATGACCACCAGCGGGATCACCGTCAGCCCGTTCAACACGAGCCCCCAGCCGAGCGGCACCACGCTGAGGAGCAGGCCGCCACCGAGCGCGCCGACACCCCAACCCACACCGTTGACCACCGACAGTCGAGCGAACGCGTCCGCGGTCCCGGCGCCGGACAGGTACGCCCGGGTGAGGATCGGCCGCATGACCGTCGAGAGCCCGCCCGTGACACCGAAGATCGGGGCGGCGATGAGCAGTGTCGGCAGCACCGGCGCGCCGAGCAACAGCGCGATTCCGGCCACCGCCCAGGTGATCGCGCTCGCGCCCTGGAGCAGCACGTACCCGTGACGCGCTCCGAGCCGGCGACCGACACTCGGTGCGTACGGCACCGACAGCGCCGAGGTCAGCATCACGATCGCCATGTAGAGACCGGTGGCCAGGGCGCCGTTGCCGTTCGACGCTGCAGCCGTGGATGCGCCGGTCGCCGCGAGCAGCCCGACTGCGGTGCCGGCGGTCGACAGACCCGAGGCCCCGAGGAACGCCAATGCGGGACTCGACGAGTGTCGACGTGGCCCGTCTCCGGGTGCGTGTTCGCTCCGTGACGTCATGGGTTGCGCCGGTGAGTGAACAGCGACCACTCGGCATGGGGCCACAGCTCATGACTGGGAGCTTCCCCGCTTCGTGGACGCACGGCGCCATGGTGCCATGGCGTCGTGCCATGGCGGTGTGGCCGGTCGGACGCCGGCGCGGGTGGGCGGACGAGCGAGCGAAGGCGGTCCCACCGCCTTGAGTCGTCGCCACCACCCATGTAAAGCTGTCTTTACACCCAGTGTGAAGAGAACATGGATGGAGATGAACGGTGCGACGACCTGACCCCCGACGCGCAGCCACGCCCCGGACCACCGCACTGCTGCTCGGCGCGCTGTTCGCTCTCGTGACCGTCGCCGGTGCGTGCAGCAGCGGGACCGACAGCGCCTCCACGACGGACGGCGAGGCGTCGACCCCGACGGATCAGCCGCTCGTCGTCTACAGCGGTCGCAAGGAGGAACTGATCGGCGACCTGGTGGACCAGTTCACGGCCGAGACCGGCATCGAGGTCGACCTGCGCGCCGGCGACAGCGGTGAACTCGCGGCCCAGATCATCACCG
>CAJBIS010000132.1 GCA_903953195.1 uncultured Actinomycetes bacterium | reverse complement strand
CTCGCCGCCGCTGAGGGTCTTGACGACCTTCTGCTGGTCGCCGCCCTTGAAGTTGAACAGCCCGACGTACGCCCGGCTCGGGATCTCGGTGCGGCCGACGACGATCTTGTCCTGTCCGCGCGCGATCTCCTTGAAGACCGTTTGCTCGGGATCGAGCGCGTCGCGCGACTGATCGACGTACATCAGCTTCACGGTCTCGCCGACCGTGATCGCCCCGCCGTCGGGCTGCATCTGCCCGGTGATCATCCGGAACAGCGTCGTCTTGCCGGCGCCGTTCGGGCCGATCACACCGACGATGCCGGCGCGTGGCAGCGAGAAGCTCAGGTCCTCGACGAGCAGTCGGTCGCCGAACCCCTTCTGGAGGTGGTCGGCGACGATGACCTCATCGCCGAGGCGCGGTCCCGGCGGGATCGTGATCTCGAGTTGGTTCGACGCCTCCCGGGCCGACTCGGCCTCGGACTGGAGTTGTTCGTAGGCGGCGAGACGCGCCTTGGACTTGGCCTGACGGGCCTTGGGCGCCATGCGCACCCACTCGAGTTCGCGGGCCAGTGTCTGCTCGCGCGCCGAGTTCTGCTTCTCCTGCTGGGCCAGCCGCGCCTGCTTCTGCTCGAGCCACCCCGAGTAGTTGCCCTCGAACGGCATGCCCTTGCCGTGGTCGAGTTCGAGGATCCACTGTGCGACGTTGTCGAGGAAGTAGCGGTCGTGCGTGATGGCGACGACGGTGCCCGGGTAGTCCTGGAGGAAGCGTTCGAGCCACGCGACCGATTCGGCGTCGAGATGGTTCGTGGGCTCGTCGAGCAACAACAGGTCGGGCTTCGACAGGAGCAGTCGGCACAGTGCCACCCGCCGGCGTTCGCCACCGGAGAGTGTGGTCACGTCTGCGTCGCCCGCCGGCACGCGCAGTGCGTCCATGGCGATCTCGACGGTGCGCTGGATGTCCCACGCGCCCGCCGCCTCGATCTTCGCCTCGAGTTCGGCCTGTTGTGCGCCGAGCTTCTCGTAGTCGGCGTCGGGATCACTCCACCCGGCCATGAGGTCGTCGTACTGCGTGAGCAGGCCGGCCACGCCGGCCACGCCGTCCATGACGTTGCCGAGGACGTCCTTGTCGGGGTCGAGGTGCGGTTCCTGCTCGAGGAGCCCGACCGTGAACCCCTGGGTGAGTTTCGCCTCGCCGGTGATCTCGTCGTCGACGCCGGCCATGATCCGCAGCAGCGACGACTTGCCCGAGCCGTTGGGGCCGATCACGCCGATCTTGGCGCCCGGGTAGAACGACAGGGTGATGTCCTTCAGCACATCGCGATCGGGCGGCACGAACTTGCTCACTCGATGCATGGTGAAGATGAACTGCGCACTCATGGGCGACGATCGTAGGTGGTCCGTCCCCGAGTCGCCGACGGCGACCTCGCTCGCGGCCGATCGTTCGTCGCGGAAGCGGGCCCGGACGCGACACACGGCCCGGCGGAGCCGGACCGTGTGTCACGCACGAGTGCGGGTCGCTCAGCGGCGACGAGCAGGTGCCTTGCGCTTGGCTGCTGCCTTGCGCTTGGCCGGTGCCTTCTTCTTGGCTGCTGCCTTGCGCTTGGCGGGAGCCTTCTTCTTGGCTGCTGCCTTGCG
>CAJBIS010000131.1 GCA_903953195.1 uncultured Actinomycetes bacterium | reverse complement strand
CGTCCCGGTCCGACGATACCGCCAAGTCAGACGCCATCGTCGTGCTGGGCGCCGCGCAGTACGACGGCCGGCCGTCGCCGGTGCTGCGCGGCCGACTCGATCACGCGCTGCAGCTCTACCGGGATGGGGTCGCGCCGAGAATCGTCGTGACGGGCTCGAAGCAGCCCGGCGACCGGTTCACCGAGGCGTTCGCCGGCTTCCAGTACCTGCGCGACCAGGGCGTACCCGAGTCGGCGATCACCGTCGTCGACGACGGGGCGAGCTCGTGGGAGTCGCTGGCGGCGGCGAACCGCGTGCTCGACCAGCAGGGGGTGTCGACGGTGACGCTCGTGTCGGACGGCTACCACAACCTTCGGCTCGGAGGGATCGCCAGCGAGATCGGGATGGATGCCGTCGAGTCGCCGAGCAGCGAGGGTGGGTCGGTGCCCGAACTCCTTCGCGAGACCGGCCTGGTCGCGCTCGGGCGGATCATCGGGTACGGCCGGATGCTTCGCTACTCGCCGTGACCCGGGCTGCGGCGCCATCGCCGACCGGTTGTTCCGCGGTGCGGCCCCTCGGGTAGTGTTTCTCGGCGCCCCTCGGGGCGGCACTGCCTTTCGGAGGTGGTGTAATCGGCAACACAACTGGTTCTGGTCCAGTTATTGGGGGTTCGAGTCCTCCCCTCCGAGCTCAACAAGATCGCCGGGTCTGCCATGCGGATCCGGGGTGACCAGCCCCCATCGTCTAGTGGCCTAGGACACCACCCTCTCAAGGTGGCGGCACGGGTTCGAATCCCGTTGGGGGTGCTGAGCGAGAGCCCTGCAATTGCAGGGCTTTCGTCGTTCTCGGGCGATGTGGTCAGGCCTGACCACGGCGGCTGGTAACCCGTTTGGTAACCCAGAGTGTCAGACGTGGTCCGTACGGTTCCGGTATGCCGAGTGGACACATCGTCGAGCGCAACGGTTCCTACCGGGTCATGGTCTACGCAGGCCGTGATCCGGTCACCGGTCGCAAGCGCCAGGTCACCCGAACCGTCCGTGGGTCGCGCAAGGACGCGGAGCGTGTCCGCAACGAGATGCTCGTCGACGTGCAGCAGGGGAGGACCTCGCCGGCGTCGGCCTCGTTCGGCGAGCTGCTCGGCGCCTGGTACGTCGCCGCCTCGCCGGACTGGTCGCCCCGCACTGCGCTGGAGCACCGCCGAGTGATCGACTCGGTGCTCAAGCCGGCGCTGGGGACCAGGAAGCTCGCCAGTTTGCGAGCGTCCGACCTGGACTCGCTGTACGGCGCGCTGCGGGCGGGCTCCGACGAACGTCGTCCGCTGGCCCCAGCGACGGTACGCAAGTTCCACACGGTGGCCCGCTCGGCGCTCCAGCAGGCCGTGCGGTGGGAGTGGATCACGTCGAATCCTGCGGCGAACGCCTCGCCTCCGAAGGTGCGCCGCAAGGAGCCGATCCCGCCGACGCCCGAGGAGCTCGGGCGGATCCTCAAGGCGGCTGAGGCCGAGGATCCGGACCTGTACGTCTTCGTCCGCCTGGCCGCGGTGCTGGGCGCACGCCGCGGCGAGGTGCTCGGGATTCGGTGGTCAGACCTGACCAGCGACTACCGGTCGGTCGAGATCAGCTCCTCGGTCGTGATCGCCAAAGGTGAGATCATCCGCAAGGAGACCAAGACCGACCGGGTGCGCCGGGTGGCCATCGACGACGCGACCGCCGGGCTGCTGGAGCAGCACCGGATGGAGTGCCAGGACCGGGCCGAGACGTTCGGTGTGGACCTCGAGCCGTCGAGCTACGTCCTCAGCTACGAGCCCGACGGGTCTCGTTCCTGGCGTCCTGACAGCGCCAGCCGACGGTTCACCAAGCTCCGTGACGGGCTCGGTCTGGACACCGTCCGGTTGCACGACCTCCGCCGCTACGTGGCCACCAGGCTCATCTCCAACGGCGTCGACCCAAAGACCGTCGCCAACCGGCTCGGTCACGCCAGCCCGACCACGACCCTGGCGATCTACAGCCACTTCGTGCCCGAGGCGGACCGCGAGGCGGCTGATCTGCTCGGGAACCTGCTCGACGGCTGACGGGCATCCGAATCCGGAAGTCGCAAGCTTCTGCGCGCGCATAGGTGGGTGCCGGTCGACGTCCGTCCGGTGCTGAACAGACCGGTGAGGTGCGCATGGAGCGATCGACGATGACGGTGGAGGAGGCGGCGGCGGTGCTGGGGATCTCCAGATCCACCGCCTACGAGTGCATCCGGCGGGGGGAGCTGCGGGCGGTGCGGCTCGGCCAGCGGTTGGTGGTTCCGCGCCTCGTCGTGGACCAGCTGCTGGCCGGTGAGCCAGTGGCCCTTTCGCCGAGCAGGGCTGAGTCGTGATGGCGCCAGCGATCGGGCAGCGGTCGTTCGTGCCGGTCGAGCGTCTCGTTCGAGACGTGGTCAGGAAGGGGCACAGACTGGCAAGTTCCGCGAGCGGAACTGGCGGAAGCAACCGGTGGAAGCGCGTGCTGCGGCGGAACCGAGTCGTGTTGTGAGCTGGGATGAGAGGTGGCGGACGTCTCCGGAGATGAAGGCTCGGCATCGGGAGGGCGAGCGGGCTCGCCGGGAGCGGCTGGATCGGGACATCGTCGACGCGGAGGAGGACCTGGCGGAGGCGGAGGATCGGTTGGCGAACGAGCAGGCCAAAGTCGCCCGGCTCAACGAGCTGATCGAGCAGCGCAGTGCGCTCTTGCGTCAGGTGGACGCGTTGCAGCGGGAGCGGGTCGCCACCGAGGAGGAGGCGCGGGCGGTGGAGAAGCGGTTGACGTATCAGCAGCGCCGCGTCGAGCGGCTTGGGACCCGTCAGGACGGGACACGTCGAGGTCGAGCGGTGCGGATCGAAGTGGATGACGGGGCGTGGGCGACGGTGAAGCGAGAGGCAGTGTGTCGACGGCGGTGGCTGGTCTCGTGGCTCGGTGATCTGATCCGCATCGAGGTCGAGGGCGTCGCCGCCGGGGAGGTCACGGGCACGCCGGCGTCACGTCGGCGGCGATCGCCGGGCGAGAAAGAGCCATCTCCTCGGAGTCGGTTCGTGCGGATCGACGTCGCAGACGACGTCTGGCTCGGCCTCCGAGCAGCCGCCCTCGAAGCAGGTTTCCCTGTCGGCCGCTACCTCGGTGAGCTCGCCGAAGCCATCGCGCACGAAGCCGGATGGCGCGCCGCATCAGCCGAGGAAGGCCATCCCTGAGCGCTCCAGCGATGTGACCCGCCCTGCGGGCGACGTGGGCTGATGCCACCGTGCGATGCGGCGGCACGGCTTTATTGCGGCTGCTGCCGCCGACGGTGGTCAGGATGTCCACGGGACCGGTTTCCTGCGTGGTCAGGGACGAGAACGTGAGCTGCGTCGCTTCAGGTCCGGTGTCCGCAAGCCCGGCAGACGTCCAGACCGAGTCCGGCAGGATTGTTCATCGCATAGTCATTCGATCGCCATCTGATGGTCCTTGCGGGCTCGTGTGTATTGGGTTCGGCTCGTCGTATGGGTGGTAAGGGGAAGATGGCAGCGATTGCTATTCGGGCGTGGTCTGTCGCGCTCGTTGTCCTGCTGATCGGTCTGGGAGCGCCATCGGCTGGTGCCCAGGCCTCCGGGTCGGACGAGATCGGGGAGGTATCGCCGGTTGCTCTCGATCCTCTTGAGTCGGAACCGCCGGTCGCCGGGGACCTCTCGATTCCTGGGCCGGCCTTCTCGCCTGGGGAGCCGGGACTGATACCTGTATCGGAAGTGGAGGGACCTGAGGCGGTGGCAGAGCGGTCGGCGACGATCAGGTCGACCGTGACGGGGGAAGGTCGCCGTCGTCTTGAGGTGTCGCCGGTTCCGAATGCGAAGGCTGGCGTCGATGGCTTCGAGGATCTGGACACTTCGGTTGTGGAGGATGGTCGGGGGTACCGAGCCGATCTTCTGGATGGGGAGGCGCATTTCTCGGGCGCAGGCTCTCCAGTCGCGGTGACGCTTGACCGTCCGGGTGTTCCGGCGGTGTCGTTCAGCCCGGTCGACGGGGCGGTTCCGGATCGGGTCTCGACGGAGTCCGGTGGGATCGTCTATCGCGACGTGTGGCCCGGTATCTCGCTTCGCTACGACGTGCACCTTGCCGGGGTCCGCGAAACGGCGCTCGTCGAGACGCCCGACGTCCCGAGCAGGCTGGAGTTCTCGTTGGCGGGACTGGCGGCAGCCCGAGTGGAGCCGGCCACGGGGAACGCCCTGGAGCTGCGAGAGCCCGGTTCGGACAAGGCGGTCGCGGTCGTGCCTCTGCCGGTGGTGAAGGACGCCGCCGGCAAGGAGATCCCAGAGGCACCCTTCTTCGTGTCGCTGACCACGACCAGTGGGTCGGACATCGTCCTGACCATGGACCCTGAGTGGCTCAAGCGGCAGAGCCCGGATGCGTTTCCGCTCCAAGTCGATCCCGATATCGTCTTCCCGGATCTGGCAGCTGCGACAGCGTTCAGCAGCCTGAACAACCAGTACAACAGCGCACACCCACTCTGGTGGGGAGACCACATCCTGTTGGGCCGGGACACGACCGGCGAAACATGGCGTGGAGCACCCCGATTCGACGGGCTCGGGCAGTGGTCGCCCACCTACAAGGTCGAGAACGCCTACCTGATCGTGCAGCCGTTGGCGAGCGACAACATGCCGCTTCCCTACACGGTCGCCTTTCACGCCCCGGCGACGCAGTCATTCGCAGGAGCTGCCCCTGGAGGGCAGCCGTTCGCCACCCATGTGTTCCAGAATCGAACTGATCCAGTCTGGGTCGACGTCACGAGCTGGGCAGCGCTCTGGTTCCTCAACGGCCAGCCATCCGGTACGTTCGGCATCACCGGACTTGAAACGGGCGAGCATCTCGAACGGTTCAGCGTCACCCTCCTGTTGGACATCGCAGAGCCTGCGACGCCGACCACGGTGACCTCTCCGGCCGCCGGTGGAACGGTCGGTACCCGGACCCCGCTGCTGACCGCAGCTCCGATCCAGAGCAACAACCCGGACCCGATCCGCTACAAGTTCGAAGTCTCCAGCGGGCCGGCGGCGGGATCAGGGGCCGTGATCACCTCCGGTTGGGTTGAGGACCCGCAGTGGCGTGTCCCGGATGGCTCGTTGGATGACAACACGACGTACTCGACTCGAGTACTCACATCGACGTCGTCGCTCGCGCCGTCGGAAGGCCCACCCGTTTCGTTCAAGGTGGATCTCAACTTGGGCGCGGGAGGACCTGCTCCCACGTCGAAGCTGTGGGGAGAGTCGGACGACTCGGCGACGGTTCCGGCGCCCTCGCCCGGGACCGGGGTGACAAAGCTGCAGGTCAACACGGCGTCGGGGAACCTTGCCGCATCCGTCGAAGGCCACACCGTCACCGGGGTCGCCGGCGCGATCACGCCCACCTTCACCTACAACAGCCTGGCCCGCGGCGATGAGGGCCTGCGCGGCGAGTACTTCCAAGACGTCGACCAGGACAAGGCCTTCGACGACCCGCTCGTCGGTGAGCGTGTTGACCCCGTCGTCGCGTTCGATTGGGCGTCGTCCAAGCCGATCGGTGACCTCCAACCGGTCCACATGCTGGCCCGCTGGACCGGGTTCGTTCGCCTGCCTACCGGCACCTCGTGGCAGGTCGCGGCTGTCACCGGCCCCGGCGGCACGACTCAGCAGGGCAGCAGGATCAGCATCAACGGTCAGGTGGTGACACCGCCGCAATCGTGGGCCGGTCAACCAGGCCCCTGGTGGTCGACATCGGTCTCGTCCACGAGCACAGCGACACCTGTCAGTGTCGAGTACTGGCACGGAACCGGCGGTGACGCCTCCATCCGGCTGTATGTCCGGGACGCCAGCGCTGCGGATCCGGACGCCACGATCGCGGAGATCCCGTCCGACTGGTTGACGACGAACCCGACGACCCTGCCGCCCGGATGGACGCTGGCGACTGACGCCCCGACTGTCCGGTGGCTGCGACTCCGCGACAACGGTCCATCAGTCACAGCCATCGCGGGGGACGGATCCAGCCTCGAGTTCCTCCGAAACTCGGCTGGCTACGACGCCCCTGGCGAGTCCACCGCGATCCTGTCCGCAGCCCCTGGTGGCGGCTATCAGATCGAGGACGGCCTGCAGTACACCTACGACCCTGCAGGTCGCCTCACCGCGGTCGTGTCGCCGCTGGATCCCGTCAACCCGTCGACGTTCAGCTACTCGTACACGAACGGTCGACTGTCCGCGATCACGGACAGGGCGTCGAACCCGGCGCTTCCAGCGGCCAAGCGTTCCGTCCGGTTCTTCTACGGCGGCGACCCGGAATGCGCCGCGGCCCCTGCCACCAGCGCGCCGACAGGGCTGCTGTGTCGCATCAAGTACTGGGACGACAACCAGACCACCATCGTCTACACGACGGGCCGGATCGCCACCATCATCGCCCGAGGCGATGAACGCTACGACTTCTCGTGGAACGGATCAGACAACCTCGTCGCGGTGCGCGATCCGTTGGCGAACGACGCCGTCGCGGCAGGTGTCCGCACGAGCAACGCCACCACTCGCACGTCGATTCTGTGGGCGTCCGGGCCGTCCGGGTCGATCTCCCCGGTGGAGATCGTTGCTCCGGCAGCAACGGCGACCGCGGTCCGGACCAGACACACCTATGTGTACGGGGTGGGGGAGACGACCGAGCAGATCTGCGGTGGTGTGCTCGGCTCGTGTTCGACGAACGAAGGATTCGTGCCCACCTCCGGGTTCTACCGCAAGACCCGATACGACGCCCGTGGCCGGATCGTCGAAGAAGTCGACGCCGCCGGACGGACCTCGACCACCGCCTGGAACGACGCGTTCAACAAGGTGTTCTCCACCGTGGATCCGGCGGGGCTGCGAACCACGACCCTGTACGACCACGCCGGCCGTGCCACCGATCAATGGGGCCCTGCGCCGGCGTCACTGTTCACCCCGGAAGGGCTTCCACAGGCGACGACGCAGATCCCCCACACCCACACCGGCTACGACGAAGGCCTCAGCGGGCTTGCGACTAGGTACTGGGACACGCCGAACCGGACCGGTCCGGTCGGCGCCCAGACCCTCGGGCTGACCGCGCCGAGCGGGTCACTCTTCGGGTCCTGGACGTCGCCGCCGGTGGGCACCGACAACTCGTGGTCGCTGCGGTCGGTCGGCACCCTGAACGCCCCGACCACCGGCGCCTACGGCTTCGAGCTCCAGTCCAGTGGACCGACCAAGGTGTTCATCGACGGAACACTCGCCGCGGATTTTCCCGACAACCCGTTCGGATTTCTTGCGTTCAACCTCACTCTGGCGGAGGGTGCCCACTCCGTTCGGCTCGACTACGCCCCTTCTGCGAATGCGACGACCAGGAGTGTCATCCTGCGGTGGCAGCCACCAGGACAGAGCCAGGCGATAGTTCCCGGTTCGAATCTCGCGCCCGGGTATGGCCTGACCACCTCGACAACGGACCCCGACGGGCGAGTCACGACCTTCGAGTACCGCGACGACGCCACAGGCATCCGCCCCTACCACAAGCTCCAGACCGCGAGCACCAAGGACCCCGCCGGCCAGAACCTCCGGGAAACGACCACCTACGAGCCGCCCGGCGCGACGTCGTTGCTGCGCCGCACGGCCCGGACGTCCCCGGGGCTCACCACGAACTCGTACGCCTACTACGGCCAGAGCGAGGCGCCACTCACGAACACCTGCGGACTGGCTTCTGCGGTCGATCAGCGCAGCCAGCTCAAACAACGCACCTTCCCGGACCCCGACGGAACCGGTGGACCCCAAGAACCTCGGGTCGAGCAGTACCTCTACGACTCGGCCGGACGAACCGTCGGCACCCGCTCCGCCACCCAAACACTCGTCTCGTCGACCGGCTGGACCTGCACCAGCTTCGACACCCGCGGGCGGCCCACCCAGAAGACCGTCCCGGCACGAGGCCCGGAGCCGGCTAGGACGATCACCTACAGCTACGCCGTCGCCGCCAACCCACTCATCGTGTCACAAACCGACTCCTCGGGGTCGATCGCAGTCGCATATGACCTCATCGGCCGGATCACCTCCTACACCGACGCCCAGAACGCCACCACGACCACGACTTACGACGCACTCGGCCGCGTCACCACAACCACCGGACCGAACGGCACCACGACCTCCACCTACGAGACCGGCACCGGACGCCCGGACCTCACGAAGCTCAACTCCGTCACGGTTGCCGACAACTCCTACGACACCGCCGGCCGGCTCTCCGGCGTGGGCTACGGAAACTCCACCACGGCGTCGTTCGGGTTCGACGCCCTCGGCCGAGCCAAGACCAGCAGCTACACCGGGCCCGGCTCGACCCTGATCGCCGGCGACGACGTCACCCGATCACTCGGTGGGCGAGTCACTGATCAGCTGACCGACACCGGCGCCTCGGCGCTTGTGGACTTCAACCCGAGCGGCCCGAACTACCTCTACGACGGCGCCGGTCGGCTCGTCGCCGCCGCCCGGGCCGACCACTGGCTCTCCTACGGGTTCAACGACACACCGTTCGCTGGGTGCAACGGCAACCAGAACGCCGGCAAGAACACCAACCGCGAGTCGATCCGACAGGTCTACAACGAAGGCGACGGCGCCACCCTGTTCTGCTACGACAACGCCGATCGGCTCCTCTCAGCAGGCTCGGAGCTCATCGGCTACGACGACTACGGCAACACCACCAGCCACCTCGGCGAAACGCTCGGCTACGACGGCGCCAACCGACAGACCAACGCCGTGCGTGAACGGCAAGCAGTCCTCTACAGCCGAGACCCCGCCGACCGCATCATCGAACGCCGCTCCTACGGCACCGTCGACCCCCCCAGGACCCTCAGCGTCGGCTACACCAGCCCCACAACGAGCGGCATGCTCTACAAGCCGTCCGGGCTCCCTGACCAGACCCTCCTCCTCGCCGTCGTCACCCTCCCGACCGGGACCACCACCACCCCGCCCAGCGGCTGGACCAACGTCGCCGCCACGACAACCGGTGCCGTCAACCAGTACATCTGGCGGCGCACCTCGCCCTCGGGCGACACCACCATGTGGCCCATCACGTTCTCCGCGTCCACCACCGCCGCCGTCGCAGTCATGGCCATCATCGGCGCCGACCCCGCCAACCCGATCGACAACACCACCCTCGCCTCCCCCACGGCGCCCACGACCAGCCAGGACTTCCCGGCCGTCAACGCGGGAGGCGAAGGACGCCTCGCCCTGCGGATCGAGTCCCTCAACGCTGCGGTCACCGCGACACCACCCGCCGGGACCTACGAACACCTCGACGTCACCGCCACCACCGTCGCCCACCACGTCTTCACACAGACCCGAACCGCAGCAGGCACCGTCCCTGCCGCCACCGCCACCACGTCAACGGCCGCGGCCGGACATCACCGCAGCATCACCATCAACCTCACCCGAACCACCACCCGCTACCGCTATGCCGGCCCAACCGACGCCCCCGCCATCATCACCGACCAGAACAACGCCATCCTCGACAAGGCCATCTCCCTCCCAGGCGGCGTCATCCGCAACGAACGCCCCGACGGCACCCGCTGGTCCTACCCCAACCTCCACGGCGACATCATCGCCACCGCCAACAACACCGGCACCAAACTCGGCCCCACCATCACCTACGACCCCGACGGCAACACCGGCCCAACACGACCCGACACCCTCACCGGCGAACTCGAACCCACCTACCTCGGCCAACACGGAAAACTCCAAGAACAACCCGTCAGCCCCTTCGCCACCGGCATCATCCAGATGGGCGCCCGGCTCTACAACCCCAACTGGGGACGATTCCTCTCCATCGACCCCATCGAAGGTGGCTGCGCCAACGACTACACCTACGGCCACGGAGACCCCATCAACGGAACCGACCTCACGGGGAAATGGTGGATCTTCGACGATATCGGGCGATTCCTGAGTAAACCCAAGAATCAGTGCCTCATCCTTCTGGGAGGGTCGATCGCGCTCGGGATTGGGGCAGTGATTGCCTCGGGCGGAACAGCGCTAGCGCTCGGTCTTGGAGGCGCTGCTCTTGGCATTGCCGCTCCTCTTGCCGTCGGCAATACCGACGGGGCGATCGTGAACGCCTTCACGGCCGGGATACTCGGCTTCTTTGGCTGGATGGGCGGCGCTGCGTTGGCCGCAGGCGGTGGTCCGGCAATCGTGGGCAGAGTGATCGGCGGTGGATTTGCAGTGATTGGGGGAATCGATACTGGAAAAGGGGCCAAAAGTAGCTGTGGCTAAAGAGTCCGAAACACGCATAGTCTCGCGGCGAGTGGCGTCGACTGCGATACTGGGAGTCGCCGCATTAGTCGTGGCGTTCGGCCGCTCAATGCTCGGCTCTGATCGAGTGATCGTAATCGTGACGGTTGCCGTTGTGCTGAACGTCTTGATTCTTGTCGACTACCTACGTGCTCGCCTTCGGAAGTAGAAGGGTGGACGTAGTCCGATACTGAATCAGCCCGTGTTTGTGGAGGGTGTGATCCCACAGAAGGGTGGAGCCATACCAGCACTGAACGAAGCTGAATGAGATGCTGGATCGGGTCGCGCCTGAGCGCCAGCCCCAGCCCGAGGACGACGAGCTTCTGGCCCCCGCCCGGCAAGGATCGTTTGCCGTCATCTGGTAATCCGTTTGGTAATCCATGGGGCGTGACGGGGCCGATGTCGACGGTCTACCCGGACTGCGCACCCTGGCAGGACGGACGATCCACCACTCGGCCGCACCGGCCGGACGGCCCTGCACGAACTCTCAAGGTGGCGGCACGGGTTCGAATCCCGTTGGGGGTACTGCGAACGAGCCCCGGTGTTCCGGGGCTCGTTCGGTTTT
>CAJBIS010000130.1 GCA_903953195.1 uncultured Actinomycetes bacterium | reverse complement strand
GCAGCGAGTGCGTAACCGCCGACGATCAGGAACCGGACGTCACGGGTGACGAACGACTGCAAGAACTCTTGGAAGTCGCGGTTCAGTTCCATGGGTCCACCCGTGATGCTCACTCCGGAGCGACTCGACGGCTGCGATCCGCTCGGCCGGAGGACGGGTCATCCAGTACCGCCACGGCTGGTCGCGTTCGTCCAGACGCTTCTTGGTGACGACCCGCTCGACCGACGACATGGTCGAACTCTACCGGCGGGCACCGACACCCGACCGGCCTCAACCCTCGCGCACAAATCCGGACACGTTCGTCTACCGGAAGATGGGGAACATCGGCTACGCCGAGCCATCAGCTGGCTTCAGGCGGGTTGTCACCACCCCGGCGATGACGCCGGCAACAACGGACGACAGCAAAGCGACCGGAATCATGGTCGAAACTCCGATCGAGGACACGGCGGCCACGACCCCCAGTCCGAGAGGAGCGCCCAAGCAGCCGATAGCAACGCCCGCCGCAGCGCCGCACAGGGCGAGGCGGCGTCGCTGCGTGTCCGGGCCTCGCCGCAGGGCCAGGCCAGCGACCAGCGAACCAACGGCGCCCACCGAGGCGCACGCAATCACCGAAACCGAGAACACGCCGAAGACGATGAGACACAGGAGAGCGAACTGTTCCAGCGTTGCGGCGATCACGATGGATCAGACTCGTCCGACACGTCGCTGCGGCTCACAGCAGGACGGCCTCACGACGAATGTCGTCGTCGCGGTCCTTCAACCCTCCCGCCGAGACGACATCGACCTTGACCCCGAGCAGCTCCTCGAGCTCCTCACTGATATGCAGCAGGTCGAACAGCGAGCTGCCGTCCTCGAACTCGACCAGGAAATCGATGTCACTGTCCGGGCCATCGTCGCCACGGGCGACCGAGCCGAACACCGCGACGGTGCAGCCCTTGTGCCGACGGACCACCTCCGTGATCTCGTCACGCCTGGACTCGACGAGTTCCCGCAACGCGCTCATGTCGAAAGGGTACCCACGACCCCCCTGCTGCCGTCCACGACGATTGTCTCTCCGTGGGCCCTGCATCTGCGAGGGGGTCCTGCCCGAGCGGTGCCGGCGATCTGGGGCAGTCGAGGAGTTTCACGCCGGCGGGGGGTGAACCGGTCCTGCCGGTTCGACCACCGTGCGTCACTCCCCGACGAGGTTGTCACCGGGGACGCAGCCGGAGGCGGCGCGATACCTCTGTCCGATCTCCGGGGCTCCAGGAAGCTGGTCCTGCTCACTCGGGACCCGGCTTCGGTACTCGTTTCCCTCCGCCGTCACCTCGCATTCGCCGGGCGGGGTCGAGCCGCACGATGTGAGCAACAGGACAATCAGAGCGGAAAGGACGGGTCGCACACCGCTCGGTCTACACGGTTCGGGCGTTCGGAGGGAGTGCTGCTGGCTGATGGGCCGAACCGCGCCAGGTCACACCTGGAGACGGCGCGCGGGGCACGAGCCCCAGTCACCGTCGTGAGCCGACCTCACTCCGTTTCGAGAGTCCTTCGGTAGACGTTCGTCTCGCGGGGGACGAAGCCGATGCGCTGGTAGAGCCGATTGGCGGCCTCGCGGCTCGGACGCGACGTCAGATCGACCGTCTTGGCGCCGAGTTCCTCCGCGAGGTCGAGCGCCCGCAGGTTGAGGGCCTCGCCAACACCCATGCCGCGGGCATCACCGTCGACCACGACGTCCTCGATCCAGGCGCGGACGCCGGTCGGGATCGGGAACACGACGAGCGTCATCGAGCCGAGGATCCGGCCGTCGTCGCCGATGGCGAGCAACAGATGGCACGCGTCCGAGTCGATGATCGCCTGCAGCTCGCCGGTTCCCGGCGGCGGTGACGACGACGAGAGCTGGGGAATCAGTCGCTCCATCGCCGAGACCAACTCATCGTCCACCGCCGCACACTCGACGACCCGGATGTCGCCCCGATCCGTTGTCTCACTCATGCCCGGAACGGTAGCGCCGGGGCCGGTGGGACCGGCCCAATCCGCCGGTACCGTGAGTCCGATGTCAGCGCTGCAATGGGAATGGAGCCCGGACGTCACGCGAAGCGGACCGGGCGAGGGTCCGGTGCTGGTGGCGGCGTTCGAAGGCTGGAATGACGCAGGCGACGCCGCGACCGCGGCGATCGAACACCTGGACCTCGCGTGGTCGGGCGAGGTGTTCGCCGAGATCGACCCCGAGGAGTTCCACGACTTCACGGTCACCCGCCCCAGGGTGCGGCTCGATGGTGACGACCGGGTGATCGACTGGCCGGGCCACACGTTCGTCTGGGCGGAACCGGCGATGCACTCGGGCGTCGTGCTGCTCCGGGCCGTCGAACCGCAGCTCCGGTGGCGGACCTACTGCGAGCACGTGCTCGAGGTCGCCCGAGCGCTCAACTGTCGTCTCGTCGTCACGCTGGGTTCGCTGCTCGCCGACGTTCCACACACGCGACCGTCGCCGGTGTTCGGCACCGCGTACGACGACGAGGTCATCGGCCGATTGCGCATGCAGCCGTCGCGCTATGAGGGCCCGACCGGCATCGTCGGTGTCCTCCACGCAGCGTGTCGTGATGCCGGAATCGACTCGGCGTCGCTGTGGGCGGCGGTGCCGGCCTACGTGCCGTCGACGCCGGCGCCGCGGGCCGCGCTGTCACTGCTCGAGCGTGTCGCCCCGCTCATCGGAGCGGCCGCCGACGCGCCCGGACTGATCGAGGCGGCACGAGGCTACGAACGTGAGATCGACGAGCTGATCGCCGACGACGACAGCACCGTCGACTACGTGCGCCGGCTCGAGGAGCAGTTCGACGCCGAACGCGCCGTCGAGGAGTCGAACGACCGCATGATGTCGTCCGACGGACTCATCGACGAACTCGAACGGTTCCTGCGCGAGCAGTGACTCACTCGCCCCAGACGTCGTCTCGGGGCAGGTCGTAGAGCACGTCCACGTCCTCGCCGCGGATCGCCGCGAACGCGTGCGGACCCCAGTGGTCGATGCCGGCCACCGGATGCGGCAGCGCCGCTTGGTCGAACCACCCGACGTCGAGGGTCTCGAGCGGGTGCCCCTGCAGGTCGCCGCCGACCGCTCGGCACAGGAACACCAGCGAGTAGAGCGGCACCCGGGTGAACCCGAGGCGGAGCCCGTCGAACACACCGATGAGCCGCTCGACGGTGACCTCGATGCCCGTCTCCTCGCGGACCTCCTTCACGGCCACCTCGCTGGCCGAGTAGCCGACGTCCGCCCAACCCGTGGGGTAGAGCCAGATGCCGGAGTCGCTGCGTTGCAGCAGCAGGATCTGGCCGTCGTCGTTGCCGACCACCGCGCCGACCGCCACCTTCGGGGTCACGTAGCCGGCCGGTCCGTGCTCGACGCTGGCGAGCCACTCCCGCACCGTGTCGGCATCGCCCGGGCCGGGCGGGAGCCCACCGGTGCGCCGCGCTGCGGCACGGATCTCGGCGGCGACGTGCAGGACCTCCTCGTAGCGTTCCTGCTCGTAGAGGCTCTCGGTGAACGCCAGTCCGGTGCGACCGATGGCGGCGAGCGACTCGGCCCAACGGATCAGGTCGGCCTCGCCGGGCGCGCCACCGTTCCGATCGTCGTCCACGCGTGCACCCTACCGCCGCGGCCGTCGGGCGTCTCGGGGCCGAACCCCGCTCAGGCGTCGTCGTCGAGCGCGAACAGCAGCGCCCGCCGCACCTCGTGCTGCACCTCGACGTCGACCACCTTCGCGCCGTCGGCGCCGAGCACGTAGAACGTGTCGACGACGTCGTCGCCGACCGTCGCGATCCGCGCCGAGCGGACGTCGAGATCCATCTCGGCGATCGCCTTGGTGATGCGGTAGAGCAGCCCCGGGCTGTCGGGACCGACGACCTCGAGAATGGTGGCCGCATCGGAACCGTCGTTGTCGAACCGGACGAGCGGCACGAACTGGTGCACGCCGTGTCGGCGGCGCTGGCGGTCCGATCCGAGACGTTCGTCGAGTCGGGACTGCAGCGCGAATCGCCCCTCGAGCACGCGTGTCACGTCGATCAGGACGCGGTCCCACGGCACGAACTGCGCCGTCTCGAGGTTGACGATGAACTCGTCGAGCACCATGGCGTCAGCCGAGTGGATGTTCGCACCGACCACCTCGAGCCCGTGCAGTGCGAGCACGCCGGCGACCCGGTACACCACACCGGCTCGGTCACGACAGACCACCGTCAATGTGTCGTCGGATGCGGCGACGTGCAGTTGGCCCTGCTCGAGCAGCGCACGCTGGTCCTCGGTCGGGAACGGCGCCGAGATCGCTGCCGCGTCGTCGGCGCCGGTGCCCTCGAGTGAACGCGCCACCAGCGACGAGAGCCGGGCGACGAGCTGCGCTCGCCACGGCCCCCACGCAGCTGGACCCGTTGCCGTCGCGTCGGCCTCGGCGAGCGCGTGCATCAGCGCCAGCAGTTCCGGTGTTCCCACCAGACGCGCGACCATGCTCACCGTCCCGGGGTCGTCCAGGTCGCGTCGCGTCGCGACGTCCGGCAGCAACAGATGGTGGCGCACCGCGAAACACACCGTGGCGACGTCGTCGACGCCGAACCCCATCCGGGCGGTGACCGTGCGGGCGAGCGACTCACCCACCTCGCTGTGATCGCCCGGGTATCCCTTCCCGATGTCGTGCAGCAACGCCGTCAACACCAGCAGATCGGGACGCTGGACACGATGGCGCAGCGCCGCTGCCTGAGCGGCGGCCTCGAGGAGGTGTCGGTCGACGGTGAATCGGTGGAACGCGTTGCGCTGCGGGCGGCATCGGTTCGGTTCCCACTCGGGCAGGATCGGGACCCAGAGGTCGAACTGATCGAGCGCCTCGATCACGGGGATGGCCGCCGGACCCGTGAGCAGCAGATCGCAGAAGAGCGTGCGGGCCTCGTCGGGCCACGGGGCGGTCAGCGCCGGTGCCGACCGCAGCCGCTCCAGCGTGCCGAGGTCGATCCGGGCCTCGTGCCGAGCCGCGGTCGATGCCACACGCAGCACGGTGACCGGATCGACGACGGGACCGGAGCCGCTGAGGGCCACGCGACCGTCACGGAACGTCAGGCCGCCTTCGACACTCCGATCGCGGCGGCGACGGCCGCGGCCGACACCGAGGACTCGGCCGATCTCGAACCAGCTCTCATCGCTCGCCCAGGCGATCGTCCGTCCGGCGGTCGCCACACGCGCCATCAGCGCATCGGCACTGGCGTCGCCGAGCGCGGCCGCGACGGCGTCCTGCTCCTGCAACAGCAACCGGTCCCCGGGACGGGCCGCTGCCCGGTGCAGTTCGACGCGGACCTCGAGCAACGTGTCGTGGACACGTTCGAGATCGGCGAGCAGACGGGGGTCGATGTCGGCACCCGCCTCCCGAGCCCAGATCAGCGCGTGCACGTCCCGCAGGCCGCCACGCCCCTCCTTGAGGTCGGGTTCGAGTGCGAAGGCCACCTCACCCGCGCTGCGATGGCGTTCCTCGACCGACTGCCCGAGTTCGTCGAGCCACGCCCGGCCCTTCCGGCGCCAGTTGATGCGCGCTCGCTCTGCGAGATCCGACGTGAGCTGCCGGTCGCCGGCGAGATGCCGGGCGGACAACAACGCGGTGGCGGTGTGGAGATCGTCACCGGCGAGTGACAGCGAGTCCCGGACCGTGCGGACGGAGTGTCCGAGTTTCAGGCCGGTGTCCCAGATCGGATACCAGAGTCCGTTCGCGACCACCTCGGGCGACACGGACTTGTCGTACAGCAGCAGGAGGTCCAGATCCGACTGCGGGCACAGTTCACCCCGGCCCTGGCCGCCGATCGCGACGAGCGCGACACCCTTGGGTGGTCCGTCATCGGCGAGTCCATTGAGCAGGCAGACCTCGTCGAAGAGCTCGACGAGCCACGCCTCGACGACCCCGCCGAAGGCGGAGCAGAAGGCGCGTCCGCGCAGTGACCGGTCGGCGAGGAGTTCGCTACGGAGAAGAGGAGGAGACATGGCCCAGTCGTGCCCGAGTTCAGTGGTCCGCGACGCGCGGACGACCCGATGTCCCTCCGGCCGAGTCGGGCCTGTCTCGACCGGAGGGACGCCCCGTGGGTCGGGGATCTTGCGTCGAGGGGATCAGATCGCGGCGGACCCGGTCTCCCCGGTACGGATGCGGACGAGTTCGTCCACGGACGTCACCCACACCTTGCCGTCACCGATCTTGTCGGTGTTGGCGGCGGCGGCGATCGCGTCGACCACGCTCGAGACGTCGCCGTCGTCGACGATCGCCTCGATCTTGACCTTCGGCAGGAAGTCCACCTGGTACTCCGTACCTCGGTAGGTCTCGGTGTGACCGCCCTGACGCCCGAAGCCCTTGACCTCGGTGATCGTCATGCCGGTGATCCCGGCCTCCTTCAGGGCAACCTTCACATCATCGACCTTGAAGGGCTTGATGACTGCGGTGACCAGCTTCATGGTTGTCATTCCTTTCTGTCCGGTTCCGCGGCGTCAGCCCCGGCCCATGGTGACTTCGCCAATGTTGTAGGCGCTCTCTGCGTGCTGAGTGAGGTCGAGACCTGACTCCTCCTCCTCCTCGGTGACCCGCACCCCGATGGTGGCCTTGATGGCCAACATGATGAGGATGGTCACCGTGAACGAGAACACGATCGTGACGGCGTTGGCGATGAACTGCTCGAGGAGCAGTTCGAACCCGCCACCGTTGAACAGGCCGGCGGCGAACGTGCCACCGAAGAACTCCGGATCGGCGAACAGGCCGATCATCAGCGAACCGATCAGCCCACCCACGAAGTGCACGCCGACGACGTCGAGCGAGTCGTCGAACTTGCCCTTGAACTTGAGTCGCACGGCGAACGAACAGATGATGCCCGCAGCCAGCCCGATCCAGATCGGCGACATGCCACTCACGTAGCCGGCGCCCGGAGTGATGGCGACGAGTCCGGCGACGATCCCCGACGCCACACCCAGGTTGGTGAAGTGTCCGTCCCGGATGCGCTCCACGATCCCCCAGGCGAGCCCGGCGGCCGCTGCGGCGATGAACGTGTTCATGAATGCCTGGATGGCGACACCGTTGGCGTCGAATGCCGAGCCGGCGTTGAACCCGAACCAGCCGAACCACAGGATGCCGGTGCCGAGCATGACGAGCGGCATCGAGTGCGGCGGGTGACCCTCACGCGGCCAGCCCTTCCGCTTGCCGAGCACCAGCACGGCGGCCAGCGCCGCGATGCCGGCGTTCACGTGGATCACGGTGCCGCCGGCGAAGTC
>CAJBIS010000129.1 GCA_903953195.1 uncultured Actinomycetes bacterium | reverse complement strand
GGCGATGAACGCCTTGCCCGGCCGGCTCTCCGAGCCGTACGACGACGGCAGCGTCTCGACGGCGTCGTCCGCGGCGTCGCGCAGGGTGAGTGGAGTGAGTCCGAGCTTGCGGACCACCGGGAGGACCACGCCGTCCTCCTGTCGGAGCAGGGCGGCGAGGAGGTGGTCGGGGGTGACCTCAGGATTGCTGTGCTGGCGGGCCGCCTGCTGGGCGGCGCCGATGGCCTCCTGGGTCTTCAGGGTCCAGGTGTTGGGGTCGAGTGACATGAGGGCAGTGTATCAGGTGCTCAGCAAAGTTGATAGCGTGATGCTCAACTTCTGCGGGTGTTCCTGAGGACCGTCACGGTCTGGTTGAACGGCACCAGATCACGCCGGTACTGGCGGTGGAGTTGCTCGACCTCGGCGCGCAGCCGGGCCACCTCGGCCTCGAGTTCCATCACCCGCTTCACCCCCGACAGGCTCAGTCCCTCGTTGGTGAGCTCCTGGATGCGCTGCAACAGGTCGATGTCGGCCTGGCTGTAGCGACGACTGCCGCCGCTCGTCCGTCCCGGGGCGAGCAGGCCCTTGCGCTCGTAGATCCGCAACGTCTGCGGGTGGACACCGGCGAGCTCGGCCGCGACCGAGATGACGTAGACGGCCTGTTCGTACTCAGGCACGGTTCCTCCCGGACGTCGAGGTCGCACCGGAACGCCGGCGCGCACGTGGCTGCGTGCTCATGATCCCAGATCGGCGCCGGGCGCCGGCTCCTGCGCGGCCGCGAGCGCCTCGATGGCGGCACGCTCCTCGTCGCTGAGTTCGGTCGGGACGTTGACCTCGATGGTGACCATGAGATCGCCCGTCGCCTTCTTCGTCGGCATGCCGCGACCACGCACCCGGAAGGTGCGACCGGTCTGCGTGCCCGCGGGAACGCGAATGGTCACGGTGCCACCGTCGAGCGTCGGCACGGCCACCTCGGCGCCGAGCGCCGCCTGGGCGAACGACACCGGCATGGTCACGGTGAGATTGTCGCCATCGCGGCCGAACACCGGATGCGGGGTCACGTGGACCCGCACGTACAGGTCGCCGTCGGGGCCGCCGTTGGCGCCCGCACCACCACGACCCTTCACCCGGATGCGCTGGCCGTCGCGCACACCCTGCGGGATGCGCACCTTGACCTGCCGCTGCCGTCGAACGGCGCCGGCACTGTGGCACGTCGTGCACGGATGGTCGATGACCCGACCCTGACCGCCACACGTCGTGCACGGGCGACTGAACGAGAAGAACCCCTGGTCCTCCTGCACGGCGCCCAGCCCTCCGCACGCCGGACACGGCCGAGGTGAGGTGCCGACGGCGGCACCACTGCCGAAGCAGTCCGGACAGCGGACGTCCGAGGTGACGTTCACCGTCGTGGTGGCCCCCTGCGCGGCGTCGTCGAAGGTCATCGTGAGGTCGGCCTCGATGTCGGTCCCGCGACGCGGTCCACCCTGACGGGGCGGCGGTGCACCACCGGCGCGCCCACGCGTGAACAGGTTGCCGATCAGGTCCGACAGGTCGCCCGCCTCGAAGTTGGCGCCACCGGGACCGAACCCGGGTCCGCCCGGACCGAACCCGCCGCCGCCCGGACCGAAGCCACCGGCCATGGGGCCCATGCGCCGGACCTCGTCGTACTGCTCGCGCTTGTCCGGGTCACCGACCACCTCGTACGCGGCCGACACCTCCTTGAAGCGCTCCTCGGCGGCGTCGTCGCCCGGGTTGGCATCCGGGTGGAACTTGCGGGCGAGCGCGCGGTACGCCTTCGTGATGT
>CAJBIS010000128.1 GCA_903953195.1 uncultured Actinomycetes bacterium | reverse complement strand
CGTCGGGGTACGAGCGGTACAGCGCACGCCGCAGTCGCTTGGAGCGCTGCACCGGACTGTTCGACAGCATGATCGCCATCACGTTCGGAAAGTTGTGGGTGAGCTTCGACGTGGCCGCGCCGAGCCACAGGATCACCATGAGTGCCTTGGCGCCGGCGATCAGATCGTCGGCGAACAGGAACACGACCAGCATCATCAGGTAGTGCTCGGAGCGGGCCGCCAGGAAGATCGTCTTGTCGCGCAGGCCGAGCACGCAGACGAGCGCGATGATCGGCACCAGTTGTGATGCGGCGATCTCGGCCGACAGCAGCGCCCGCAGCGTGACGATCAGCAAAGCCGCGTAGAGGGCGACGTCGAACCAGGTGCGCCGGTGGCCGGCGGTGAACGGCACCCACGTGAACGGCCGCAGCCGTGTGGTGCCGGGCCGCAGCCAGTGGCGCGCCGCCGGGAACAGCGGCTGGTAGTGGCCGGTGAGGGGGCCGCTGCCGCAGCCGAGGCCGAGCACCTCCCACAGGATCGTCCAGATCATCGCCTTCTCGAACGCGATTGTGTCCGACCACCACGAACCGAACGACGCGGGACCGCCGAGCGACGGCGTGAGGAAGGCGAACAGGAAGAAGCCGCCGATGTACAGCGCGATCTTGATGATGTAGAGGATGTAGACGACGTCGGGTGCACCGAATCCCTGTGTGCACCAGGTGACGCACATGAGACGGAGCCGTTCCGCATACGGCTGCGCTCGCCACTCGTCGACGTCGAAGTCTGGTTGGTCCGGTTTCGTCAGCCCCACGGTCCCCACGTCCTCACGGTCGCATCATCCCCACGACCGGACAGCTCACGTCGCGGCCGCATTCCGGTGCAATACTCCGGAGCGTATCCCGCACGGAAAGGTCGGACCGGATGACGTCGTACGACGCGGTGGTGGTTGGTTCGGGGCCGAACGGTCTCGCCGCCGCCATCACGCTCGCGAGTTCCGGCGCGTCGGTCGTCGTGCTCGAGGCGAAGGCCACGCCCGGCGGCGGGATGCGCACCGCGGAGCTGACACTGCCCGGGTTCCGACACGACGTGTGTTCGGCGATCCACCCGATGGCGGCGGCCGGTTCGTTCCTCGGTGAGTTCGGTGTCGACGTCGACTGGTGTCATCCGGAGCTCGCGTTGGCCCATCCGCTCGACGACGGTCGCGCCGGTGTGTTGCACCGATCGGTCGGTGACACCGCGGTCGCCAATGATTCGCCCCGCTGGTCGCGGCTGTTCGACACGGTCGTCGACCACTGGGGCACGGTCGACGCCGAACTGCTCGGTCCGATGTGGCGCTGGCCGAGGCATCCGTTGACGCTGGCGAGCCTGGGCGTGCGGTCGGCGCCACCAGCGACCGCACTTGCCCGCTGGTTGCGGAGTGAACGGGGTGGCGCCCTGTTCACCGGCATCGCGGCGCACACCAACACGAACTTGTCGTGGCCGCTCTCGTCGAGCGCGGGCATCGGGTTGGCGGCTGCCGGTCACGTGGCCGGCTGGCCGTGTGCCCGTGGCGGATCGCAGACGATCGCCGACGCGATGGTGGCGCGACTCGTCGAACTCGGTGGTGCGGTCGAGTGCGGTGTGCCCGTGACCACGATGAACGACCTGCCGTCGGCGCGGGCGGTGCTGTTCGACCTCACCCCCGCGCAGGTGGAACGCATCGCCGGTGACGGCGTGCCGTCACGGGTGCGCCGGGCGTGGAGCCGGTTCCGGCGGGGCAGCGGCACGTTCAAGCTGGACTACGCGCTCGACGGTCCGATGCCGTGGACCAGCTCCGATGCCCGCCGCGCTGGCACCGTGCACCTGGGCGGTACCTGGCAGGAGGTCGCCGCAGCCGAGGCCGAGGTGCGCGCCGGTCGGGTCGCCGAGCGGCCGTACGTGCTCGTCGCCCAGCAGTCGATCTTCGACGACACGCGTGCGCCCGCGGGCAAGCAGACGCTCTGGGCGTACTGCCATGTGCCCAACGGCTGCACGGTGGATGTGAGCGACACCATCGAGGCGCAGTTCGATCGGTTCGCACCCGGCTGGCGTGACCTGGTGTTGGCCCGTGTCGTCACCACGCCTGCTGACCTCGAGTCGTACAACCCGAACTACGTCGGCGGCGCGATCGACGGCGGCGCGTCGGAGCTGCACCGGGTGCTGTTCCGGCCCGACTGGTCCGTCGACCCGTACCGCGTCGGCGACACCGACCTGTGGTTGTGCAGCAGTTCGACGCCGCCGGGCGCGGGCGTGCACGGGATCTGCGGGCGCAACGCGGCGCGCTCGGTGCTGCGCGCCATCGGCTGACGCCGCGGTCACGGCCGGGAGCGGATCGCCGTCGCAGCGGTGGCGAACGGTGCCATCATGGCGACTGCATGAATCCACGGCTGGCGCGCTGCGCCTGCATGGTCCTCGTGCTCGCGCTCGGAGCCGCAGCCTGCTCGCAGGACACGGACCCGAGTGCCGGGGGGACAGAGGGGACGACCACCTCGACGAGCGCGCCCGCAGGTCCGCTCACGCCCATCGCGGCGCTGCCCGCCGCGGCCGAGCGGTGGAGCTACCTGCCGACGCCGGTCACGGCCACCGTGCCGGTGCCCGACACCACCGCCGAGCGCGCCGAGCTGCAGACCCGACGTGATGTTGCGGCACGGCCGCGGCCACCCGGGTCGGACGACCGCTTCATCCGTGTCGGCGAGGGCACGCCGACGCGCTTCATGGACCTGGCGGTCGACGTCGGTCGCCGACGGGCGCTGAATCCGATGCGCATGGCCCGACACAACGCGCTCATCGCCGTCGCCGGACACGAGGCCGCGCTCGCTGCGGCGAGGACGGCACTCCCTGCGGGCCAGTCCCCGAAGCAGGTCGATGGTGCGCTCGGCGAGCCGGTCGCCGGTGTCGACTCGGTCGGCGTCGAACTCCCCGACGGCACGATCCCGCCCGAGATCGTGACCGCGACGGCGCAACGCAAGGTGGCGTGTTCGATCTACCCGGTCGAGTGCCCGCGTTTCGAACGGCTCAACGAGATCGCCCGCAACCGGCTCATTGCGAGCGGCGCGGTGTGGCCGTCGACGATCGACGCCGCGACGGCGCTCGGTGAGTCGGTCGGTGATGCGGTGATCGCGCAGGGCGCGAGCGACGGCGCGACACCGTGGGTGGCGAGCCCGACCGATCTGCCTCCGGGTGGCGAGTGGAAGCCGACGCCCGGCGCGTTCGCCCCGGCGCTCGAGCCGTTCGCGGGTTCGTGGCGTCCGTGGAACCTGACGTCGGGCGATCAGTTCCGACCGGCCGCCCCGCCAGCGGCGGGTTCACCCGAGCACGTGGCCGCCACGCAGCAGGTGTTCGACGAGGGCACCAACATCAGCGACCGGGCGCTGCGCATTGCCAATTTCTGGGACATGGGTCCGGGTACCTCGACGCCGCCGGGCTACTGGGTGTCCGACGTCGAGGCCGACGCGTTCCGTCAGGCGCCGGCGGCGGACCAGGCCGCAGCACTGGCACTGCTCGCCACGGCCGAACTCGATGCCGGCATCGCCACCTGGGACGCCAAGTACGCCTACCGCACCGTTCGGCCGGTGACGACGATCCGTTCGTCGCTGGCGCCGCAGTGGCTGCCGTCGCTGCAGACCCCGGCGTTCCCCGCCTACGTGTCCGGGCACTCGGCGTTCACCGCCACCGCAGCGGAGATCCTGAGTGTGTTGCGGCCCGAACGTGCCGAGGAGTTCATGAACGCCGCGGCCGAGGCGTCCGACAGCCGCCTGACCGGCGGCATCCACTACTGGTACGACCTGGTGGCCGGCTCGCAGTTGGGCAAGCAGGTCGGCGACGCGGCGTTGCAACGCGCCGGGCTGCAGCCGGCGCAGGGCCTGACGCCCGTGACCGAACGGATGCGGTACACCTCGGCCGACGTCCGCACGAGGCCGGCATCGTGACCCGTAGGTGGGCGCACGTCGTCGCGGCCGCGGCGGTCGCGCTCGTCGCCACCGCGTGCTCGGGCGAGGAGCCCGCCGCCACCACGACCACGCTGGCCCGCGCCGAGGACGCCGTCGTCCCACCGGCGGTCGATG
>CAJBIS010000127.1 GCA_903953195.1 uncultured Actinomycetes bacterium | reverse complement strand
TCATCGCGGCGACCGGTCCGGATGGTGTCCTGCAGATCGCCGTGCGTGAGATCCGGCCGTTCGCATTCCCGACGCCCGCCGGCTGGTCCGGCTACAGCATCGACATGTGGGAGGCGGCGGCAGCCGCCCTGCGGGTGCCGTACGAGTACATCGAGGTCGCCACGGTGAAGGAGCAGCTCGACGCGGTGCGCACCGGACGCACCGACGCGGCACTCGGTGCGATCTCGATCACCGCGGAACGCGAGGCCGAGTTCGACTTCACGGTCCCCATCTACGACTCGGGTCTGCAGGTGATGGTGCGACCGCAGTCGACGGGACTCTGGCGTCAGATGCTGAAACTGTTCTCGTCGACCGTGCTGCTGCTGGTGCTCGGTCTGGTGGTCCTGCTGGTGATCGTCGGTCACATCATCTGGCTCGTCGAACGTCGACGGAACGATCACTTCCCGAAGCCCTACGCCTCGGGTGTCTGGGAGGGCATCTGGTGGGCGATCGTGACGATGTCGACCGTCGGTTACGGGGATCGGACGGTCAGCACCCGAACGGGGCGCATCATCGCCATGGCCTGGATGCTCGTGGGGATGGTGCTCGTCGCCCAGTTCACGGCCATCATCACGTCGACGCTCACCGTCGAGCGGATCTACTCGGACATCCGCGGCGTCCAGGACCTGTACGGCAAGGACGTCGTCACCGTCGCCGACACCTCGGCGTCCCGGTTCCTCGACGCACAGGGCATCGCCGGGCCGCGTGTCACCGACGTGGACGAGGCGTTCGACGCAGTGCGCACCGGCGAGGCGGCGGCGTTCGTGTACGACTCACCGGTGCTGCGCTACTACGCCGCGAACCAGACCTCGGGTGACGTCGAGGTGGTCGGGCCGCTGATCCAGCCACAGGGCTACGGCATGGCGTTCCCGTCGGGGAGTCCGCTGGTGCCGCCCCTGAACCTGGAGTTCCTCAAGCTGCGTGAGAACGGCACGGCTCAGGAGCTCGACGACCGCTACTTCGGGTCCTGATCGACCTGACTCGTCAGCGCGACGGGTTCGGGCGACTGCGCCGTCCTGACGACCCGGCGTCGCCAACGGCGCGGAGCAGTTCGGCGACCGTGTGGTGCGATTCGAGCGGGTGGCGCAGTGGCGTGTCCGCATGGACGGTGTACGAGTTCCGTCGCCCGTGTCGCCGGCGCGTCAGGTACCCGCTGTCGACGAGCTCACCGACGATCCGCTGCGTCGCCCGCTCGGTGATGCCGACCTGTTCGGCGAGGTCGCGCAGACGCAGGTCCTGATCCTGACTCAGCAGGACCAACACGTGTGCGTGGTTGGTGAGGAACGTCCACTGCTCGACCACGGCCCGAGCCTAGACCGCGACGGTGAAAACAGGAATTCATGTTCGTGCGTTAGTCTCCACCCGTGTCCACCGCCTCGCCGTCGTTCCACCAACTCCCGCCGGATGCCGTCGCCGCCGAGCTCGGCGTCGATCCATCGCTCGGCCTCGACCGCGCTCAGGTCGAGGAGCGGCGAGCCGAGTTCGGGCCGAACAAGCTCGCCGAGGCGCCGCGGCGAGCGGCGTGGCTCCGGTTCCTCGACCAGTTCAGGAACGTCCTCGTCTACATCCTCATCGGTGCCGCCGTGCTCTCGGCACTCGTGGGTGACCTCAAGGACCCGATCGTCATCGGCATCGTCCTGTTGATCAACGCCGTGCTCGGCTTCGTGCAGGAGAACAAGGCGGACGACGCGCTGGCGGCGTTGAAGCAGATGCTCGAGTTGATCGTCCGGGTACGCCGCGACGCGTCCGTCACCGAGGTCGCCGCCGGCGACCTGGTCCCGGGCGACATCGTGCTCCTCGAGGCGGGCGACCGTGTGCCCGCCGACGGCCGTTTCCTCACCGCCGTGTCGGTGTCGGTCGACGAGTCGACGCTCACCGGCGAATCGGTCCCGGTCGACAAGTTCGCCGATGCGCTGCCGGTGGCCGTCGGCGCCGACGTACCGCTCGCAGAGCGGGCCAACTGCGGCTACATGAACACGACGCTGGTGCGTGGGCGAGCCGAACTGGTCGTGACCGAGACCGGCATGGCCACACAGGTCGGCCGCCTCGCCGGGTTGCTCGGTGAGGCCGAGGACCAGGACACGCCGCTCCAGCACCAGCTCGACAAGCTCGGCAAGCGGCTGGCGATGATCGCCGGCGTCGCCGTGCTGGCGGTGCTGGCGGTCGGGCTCATCCAGGGTGATCCGCTGGACGAGGCGATTCTGGGCGCGGTCGCACTCGCCGTGGCCGCGATCCCCGAGGGACTGCCGGCGGTCGTGACGGTCACGCTGGCCATCGGCGTGTCCCGGATGGCGAAGCAGCGGGCGATCGTGAAGCGACTGGCCTCGGTCGAGACGCTCGGCTCGACCACGGTCATCTGTTCCGACAAGACCGGCACGCTGACCCTCAACCAGATGACGGCGACCGGCGTGTACGGCGCGGGTCGCCGGTTCGACGTGGAGGGCCTCGGCTACGGCGCCGAGGGTGCCGTGCTCGACGCCGATGGCGCGCCCGTTGCCGGCACCACGCTCGACGATCTGCGCCGAGTGCTCGTTCCCGCCGTGCTGTGCAATGACGCCGTCGTGCATGCGGATGCCACTCCGGAGTCCGATGGTCCCCAGCTCGTCGGCGACCCGACCGAGGGCGCGCTCGTGGTCGCGGCGCGCAAGGCGGGGCTGGATCCTGACGAGGTGCGCGCCACGGCGCCCCGCCTCGCCGAGCTGCCGTTCGACTCCGCGGTGAAGTTCATGGCCACGCTGCACCCGGCGGACGACGGCGCGACCCTGCTCGCGGTCAAGGGTGCTCCGGACGTCGTGCTGGCCCGTTGCGTCGCCCGGCGAGCCGCCGGCGGGCTCGTGGAGTCACTCGATGACGACGCCCGTCGCGAACTCGAGGACGTGAACGAGTCGCTCGGCGGGAGCGGGCTCCGCGTGCTGGCGATCGCGACCCGCGAGCTCGGCGCGCACGACGCCGGCGAGGAACTCGATCTGTTCGACGAGTGCGACGGCCTCACGCTCGAGGCGCTCATCGGCATTCTCGATCCGGCGCGCCCCGAGGCGGTGGCGGCGGTCGCGGAGTGTCGCTCGGCGGGGATCGGCGTGAAGATGATCACCGGTGACCACGCGGCCACGGCCGGTGCCATCGCCGCCGAGCTCGGCATCCGGGGCAACGTCGTGACCGGCGCGGAGATCGAGGCGATGAGCGACGCCGAGTTGGCCGAGCGGATCGGTGAGATCGGCGTGTGTGCCCGTGTGTCACCGGAGCACAAGGTGCGTGTCGTCCGGGCGCTGCAGTCGCAGGGCGAGGTCGTGGCGATGACGGGCGACGGCGTGAACGACGCCCCGTCGCTCAAGCAGGCCGAGATCGGCGTGGCGATGGGTGTGACCGGCACCGAGGTGACCAAGGAGGCGGGAGACATGATCCTCGCCGACGACAACTTCGCGACGATCGTCACCGCGGTCGAACGCGGCCGGGCGATCTACGACAACATCGTCACGTTCGTCCGGTTCCAGCTGACGACCAACATCGCCGCGATCCTGACGATCCTGTCGGCCCGACTCGCCGGACTGCCGACGCCGTTCAACCCGATCCAGATCCTGTTCGTCAACATCCTCGCCGACGGCCCGCCGGCCATGAGCCTGGGGTTGGACCCGCCCAAGCCCGACGTCATGGACCGGGCGCCGCGCGACCGCAACGCCAAGATCCTGAGCGGACCGCGCCTGACCCGCATCGGGTTCACCGCCGTGGTCATGACGGTGATCACCCTGGGCGTGCTCGTGTGGCAGGGCGGTGCCGAGGCGGGTGTCGACCCGGCAGCGAGCGCGGCCTACACGATCGCCTTCACGCTGTTCGTGTTCCTGCAGCTCGCCAACGCGTTCGTGGTGCGCAGCGGCAACCTGTCGCTGTTCAGCCGCTTCACGTTCAGCAACCGCCCATTGCTGCTCGCGGCGGGCACCGTCGTGCTGGTCCAGGTCCTCGTCGTGCAGGTGCCGTTCCTGCAGCGGGTGTTCGGCACCGTGTCGCTCACTCCCACCGAGTGGGGGATCTGCGTGGCGGGCGTGCTGCCCCTGTTGATCCTCGAGGAGGCGCGGTCACTGGTGATGCGGTTCCGCGATCGAGGCGCGGCGACCGAGGGGTGAGCGCTGGCGCGCTCCGCTCAGAGCGCGCCCTCGATGGCCGAGATCACCGCGTCGTCGTCCGGGAGCACGCCCGGGGCGAAGCGGGCCACGACGTCGCCGTTCCGGCCGACGAGGAACTTCTCGAAGTTCCAGCGGATGTCGCCCGACTCGCCGTCGGCGTCGGCCACCGGCGTGAGTTCGGCGTACAGCGCGTGGCGGCCGTCGCCGTTGACCTCGATCTTCTCGGCCAGCGGGAACGTCACGCCGTAGGTGGCGGAGCAGAACGAGGCGATCTCGTCGGGCGTGCCCGGCTCCTGCTCGAGGAACTGGTTGCAGGGGACGCCGAGGACCGTGAAACCCTGCTCGGCGAAGCGGTCGTGCACCGCCTGGAGCTGCTCGTACTGCGGGGTGAGCCCGCACTTCGAGGCGACGTTCACGACGAGGGTCACCTTGCCGTCCTGTGCGCTGAGCACGCCGGGGGTTCCGTCGAGGGCTGCGAGTTCGTTGTCGTAGATGCTCATGGGCCGAAGCGTACCGCGACGCCCCGGTTCCGCCGGTAGCCTGACGCCGCATGTCGGTCGACGTCGTCTCCACCTTCTTCGCGCTGCTCGCGGTGCTCGGACTGGTGTTCGTCGCGGTCGTGATCGTGCTCGGCGTCGTCGCGAAGGTCTCGGGTGGGCTCCCGGCCGCCGTCGTCCCGTGGCGCGACAGCATCAGTGAACTGGCGCTCCCGCTCGGGTTCGCGGTGGCGCTCACGACCACACTCGGCAGCCTCTACATGTCGCAGATCGCCAAGTTCCCGCCGTGCGAGCTGTGCTGGTTCCAGCGGATCTGCATGTACCCGAACGTGATCCTGTTCGCGGTCGCCTGGTGGCGCCGGGACCGCGACGTGCGCTTCTACGTGCTGCCGCTCGTGCTGATCGGCATCGGCATCAGCACCTACCACTACCTGCTGGAGCGGTTCCCCGACTCGGTGAGCTACTCGTGCACCAACGACATCCCGTGCGAGACGGTGTGGGTCTGGAAGTTCCACTTCCTGTCGATCCCCGGCATGGCCTGGGTCGGATTCGCCCTGCTGGCCACGTTGTCGATCCTGGCCCGACCCCGCAGTGGCTCCGGGACCGGCGATACTGTGTCCGAACTGTCGACGAGCGAGGAGGTCCCGCAGTGAGCGGCACCACCAAGAACAAGCCATCAGCGGCCGATCCGTACTCGAAGTTGGCGAAGGACGTGAACACCAGCCCGAACCTGGTGCCGATCATCATCGGAGTCGTCGTGGCGGTGGTGCTGATCGCCGGTCTGGTCGCGTTCCTGTCGAGCCGATCGAGCAGCGACTCGACCGTCAACGCCGAGTCCGGCGCGGCCGCAGCGACGAACGCCAAGCAGGAGACGGCGTCGGTGACGGTGACGGGTGAGGACCTGCCGCCCTATCCGACGAACCCGTCGGGTTTCCTGACCGATCCGGCGACCGACCCGGCCACCGGCCGGACCATCCCGACACTCAACGGCCAGACGTTCGACGGCACCCCGATCACCATCGGCCCGGCCTCCGGCAAGCCGCAGGTCGTGGTGTTCCTCGCCCACTGGTGCCCTCACTGCCAGGCCGAGGTGCCGCTGATCAAGAAGTGGATCGACGAGGGCAACCTGCCCCAGGGCGTCGAGATCAGCGCCGTGTCGACCGGTGTGAGTGCTCAGAAGCCCAACGACCCGCCGTCGAAGTGGCTGGCGCGTGAGGGCTGGCAGCCCCGGGTCATGCTCGACGATCCGAGCGGCACCGCGGCGCAGGCCTACGCACTGCCCGGTTTCCCGTACTTCGTGATGACCGACGCCCAGGGCAAGGTGCTGCAGCGAGGCTCCGGCGAGGTTCCGATCGAACAGTTCGCTGCGGCGGTCAACAACATCGCAGCGGGTGTGGCGCCCGCGCCGCCGTCCAGCGCCGTCAGCGCTCCCGCCGCCGGCGGCTGATCGACAACGTCACCCGGTCGTCAGGCAGGCCTTGCCGACGACCCGCCGTTCCAGCAGGTCGCGGAGCGCGCTCGAAGCATCGTTGAGCGCGTAACCGGTGGGCTCCACCGGACGCAGGTCGCCTGATTCCACGCAGCCGAGGACCTCGTCCATGAGCGCCCGGTTCGCCTCGGGTTCGGCCATGGCCCACGCGCCCCAGTCGACGCCGAGCACCGACCGGTTGCGCAGCAGCACCTGGTTGGCGGCGACGTCCGGGATGTCGCCCGAGGCAAAGCCGAGGACCATCAGGCGGCCACCGTTGCCGAGGGCCCGTAGCGCCGCATCCGTGGTCGGACCGCCCACCGGGTCGACGACGATCTGCGCGCCGCCGCCGGTGAGCTCGCGGACGCGGGACTTGAGGTCCTCGGCCGAGTAGTCGACCACCTGGTGCGCGCCGCGCTCGATGCACAGGCGCAGTCGTTCCGCTGACGACGCGACGGCGATGGTGTTCGCCCCGAGGAACCGGGCCACGTCGAGCGTGGCCAGTCCCAGTCCGCCCGCGGCGCCGAGGACGACCACCCAGTCGCCCGGCTGCACCGCGGTGCGGCGCGTGAGCGTGAACCACGCCGTCGCATACGACTGGCCCATGGTCGCCGCCTGGCCGTAGCTGAGGTTCGCCGGGATCGGCACCGGCACGCTGGCCGGCACGAGCACCTCGTCGGCGAATGCCCCCAGTCCGATCGACGCGAACACCCGGTCGCCGACCTGCCAGCCGGGTGTGGCGGCATCCATCACGTCGTCGGCCGCGAGGTCGGACGTGTCACTCGATCGGCCACCGACGTCGGCGCCGACCTCGGTGATCTCGCCCGCGAGTTCCGAACCGGGCACGAAGGGGAGTGGCGGCTTGATCTGGTAGCGACCCTGCACGAACAGCGCGTCGACGTAGTTGACTCCGGCGGCCCACACCCGGATGCGGACCTGGCCGGGGCCGCACGGCGCCGAGTCCCGCTCGACCACGTCGAGTTCCTCGGGTTCGCCGAGGGTCCGGCACACCACTGCACGCATGGGCGAACGGTACTCGCAGGTCGGCTTCGGGCCGGGTGATCGACGGGTGAACACCGCCGCGCCGGTGCGGCGCGCAGGTTTCGCAGGGCGCGCCCGGGACGCCTAGCGTCTGCGCCATGCGCAGCCCCAAGGATTTCTTCAAGCCGCTCGCCGCCGGCGCCCCGGAACCACTGCGGGAGATCCCGTTCC
>CAJBIS010000126.1 GCA_903953195.1 uncultured Actinomycetes bacterium | reverse complement strand
GTGCCGACCACAGTCCTACGCTGCGCCGACGCGGGACGAGCGAACGGCCCGGTGGCAGCGGGGGATGTCGTGACGGTGGATCGCAGTGACTTCGGGGCCGAGTTCACGTGGGGTGTGGCGTCGGCCGCCTACCAGATCGAGGGCGCGTGGGACGTCGACGGGAAGCGGCCGTCGGTGTGGGACGAGGCCGGTCGCCGAGGCCGCATCCGCGGCGGCCGGGTGGGCGACGACGCGATCGACACGTTCCATCGTCTCGACGCGGACCTGGACCTGATCGCCGCACTCGGGGTGAACGCCAACCGGTTCTCGGTGAGCTGGCCCCGGGTGTTCGGCGACGGTCGCGGTCCGTGGAACGCCGCAGGCGGCGACTTCTACGACCGACTCATCGACGGCTGTCTGGAGCGCGGGCTGGAGCCATGGCTGACGGTGCACCACTGGGACCTGCCGCTCGAACTGCAGCGTGAGGGCGGATGGGCGCGGCGCGGCATCGTCGAGGACTTCGCAGCGTTCGCCGAGGCGGTGGCCGAGCGTTACGGCGACCGCGTCACCAACTGGATGGTGTTCAACGAGCCGCTGTCGGTGATCGGCCACATCGCCGCCGGCATCCACACCCGCCTCGGCCCGCACCCGATGGAAGCGCTCGCGTCGCTCCACCACATGAACCTGGCGTGCGCCGAGGCCGGACGCCGTCTGCGCGCCACGCTCGGGTCCGACGCGCACATCGGGACGACGAACGTGTTCACGCTGTGCGCGCCGTTCGACGCGACCGGATCGCAGCGGCGGGCCCAGCGGCGTTACGAGGCGCTGCTCGTCGACGCGTTCCTGGATCCCGCCGGGGGACTGGGGTACCCGTTCGACGACTCGCCGTTCCTCAGGCCGATGCGCCGCTACGTGCGTGACGGTGATCTGGAGGCGGCGGCCTTCGACTACGACTTCATGGGCGTCCAGTACTACGGGCCGCTGCCGACGGCGAAGGTGCCGCTGATCGGGGGCCTTCCGGTGCCGAACCTGAAGTCGAGCGAGGCGAACGTCCGCTCCGCGGTCGGGATCCCGGTGGAGCCGCTCGGACTGCTCGAGCTCCTGCGCCGCTACCGGAACCATCCGGCGTGTCGCCGCATGGTCATCACCGAGTCGGGCTTCGGCATGAACGACCGGCTCGTCGACGGCGCGGTCCACGACGACCTGCGCGTCTGGTACGCCCGGACGCACCTGGAGGCGGTGCGCACCGCGATCGACGAGGGCATTCCGGTCGACGGGTTCTTCCAGTGGTCGTACGCCGACAACATCGAGTGGGTGCTCGGACGCGAGGCCCGGTTCGGTCTCGTCTACATCGACTACGACGACGACTTCCGCCGGATCCCCAAGGACTCGTACCGGTGGTTCCAGTCCTTCCTCGGTGTGGGCGACACCTCGACCTGACCGGGCGTCCACGGAACCGAACGCTTCCGCGGAAGCGCGTCTGCTGCGCCGGTGAGCCTGCGGCGTTATCAGATACGATACGTCACGTGCCTGCCGCCGCCCCGCAACCCGATCTCGCCGACGTGCTGCGATCCGCATCACGTCTGCAGCAGCTGGTCCCGGACGCCGTGCTCGTCGGCGGGTCCGCGGCGGCGCTGCACGCCGGCCACCGCGTGTCGTTCGACCACGGCCACGTGCTGTCGGACCTCACCGATCGCTACGCATCGGTGCTCGAGGCGGTCGAGGCGAGCGACAGCTGGGCGACGTCGGTGCGGGCGTCGCGACCACCGATGACGATCCTGGGTTCGCTCGACGGCATCGAGGCCGGGCTCCGACAGATGCGCCGGACCCGGCCGCTGGAGACCTGCGAGGTCGAGGTCGCGCCGGGCGAGACGGTGGTGGTGCCCACGGCGGCGGAGGCACTTCGGGTGAAGGCGTACCTGGTCGTGCAACGCAACGTGGTGCGCGACTTCCTCGACGTGGTGGCGCTCACCGATCACCTCGGCCACGACGCCGCTGTCGCGGTCCTCGGCGACCTGGACGACTTCTACGACGATCGCTCGCAGACGACCGGCTCGGTGCTCACCGAACTCGTGCTCGCGCTCGCTGAACCGTCACCGCGCGATCCGGCGGTCATCGACGAGCTCCCGCGGTACAAGGGTCTCGACCCGAAGTGGCACGAGTGGTCGAGCGTGGTCGCCGCGTGCCAGTCGCTGGCACTCGACCTGAGCGGGGCACGGTGACATCGCTCCGATTCCGTAACGTCGACGCGTCGCCGTCGGACGACGTGACGACCTGGCCGTACGAGGCGATCGTGACGGCGATCGAGCGCGGCCTGGTGCCGGACTGGCAGCCGCTGTTCGCCGAGATCCGCCGGTCACCGTGGGGTCCGGTGGCACGCCGCATCGAACACCACGTCCACCGCCCACCGACCGACGGCGTCGAACCGGATGCCGCATCGACGCTGTTCCGGCTGGCGATCGAGGCGGCTCGCACTGACGCGGAGGAACAGGAACGCGCCGAGGTCGCCGAGCGGGTGCGGGCCGCGATCACGCGTTCCGGCCGGACCGCCGCACAGTTCGCCGCCCTCGTCGGCACCAGCGCGTCTCGGCTCAGCACCTACGCCACGGGCCGGGTCACGCCGTCCGCTGCGATGCTCCTCCGCATCGAACGCCTCGCCGGGTCCTGAGCTTCTCGCCGCGCCTACAGTCCGGCCGTGCTGCTGCAACATCCGGAACCATTCGGCGCGAACTGGACGGGGCGTTGGATCTGGTCGGGTCGACCGGCGATCGTCACCGAGACCGCGACGCGACCGGTGCTGGCCGACCCGGTCGACACCGTCGTCCTGTTGCGCCGATCGTTCGAACTGGGCGAACTCCCGGCGAGTGCCCCATGTCGGATCTGGGCCGATGGTCGCTACGTCCTGCGGGTCAACGGCACCGAGGTGGCGCGCGGCCCCGTGCGTGCGGATCCACGTCAGGCGCACTACGACGTCGTCGACCTGGCGCCGGCGCTGCGCGTCGGTGAGAACGTGCTGGCCGTCACGGCCCGCCACTTCGGGGTGGCGACCTCGTGGTGGACGCCGGTCCCACCGAGCTACACGCTCGGTGCGGGATCGGTGGTGGTCGAGGCACTGATCGGCGACGAGTGGATCGTCAGCGACCGATCGTGGCGGGCCGCGCCCGGCGTGGCGTGGTCGCCGGTCGCCGTGCCCGGTGACGTCGCGTGTCTGCCGCTCGAGTCGTTCGACGCACGGCGGTACCCGCACGGCTGGGACGCCGTCGGATTCGACGACGCCGACTGGTCCCGCGCCCGGGAGATCACCCCGGTGCACACCGGCGCGCACGGCCACGCGAGCCCGCCGAGCGAACCGTTCGGCATGTTGCGCCCGCCGGTGCGCGTCGCGTTCCCCGGGGGCGACGTGCACACGGCCGAACTCGTCGCCGCGGCCACCGGCCCCGGTGCGCCGTTCGTCGACGACCCGGTCGCGCAGGTGTACGCCGACGAGGCGCTGGTGGTCGCCGCCGTCGCCGGTGTCGACGACCTCGTGCACCGCGCCTCGTTCGACCTGGGGCACATCGCCGCCGGCACGGTCCGGCTCGAGGTGAGCGCGGCGCCGGGGTCCGTCGTGGACGTCGCCGCCAGCGAACACGTCGACGAGTCGGGCGCGCTGGTGTCGCTCGGCCAGCACGCGGGCCTGCGGTACGTCTGCGCAGGCGGTGACGAGCCCGAACGCTTCGAGTCGCTCGACGTGATCGGGGCGCGGCACCTGCACGTGTCGGTGCGTTCGAGTGATCCGGCGGTCGCCCCCGACGTGACGCTGGCGATCGCGGACCGGCACCGACCGCGTCCGTCCGGCGCCTCGTTCGAGTGCTCCGACGATCTGCTCAACCACATCTGGCAGGTGGGACTGCGCACGGTCGACCTGTGCGCGCTCGACGCCTACGTGGACTGCCCGACGCGCGAGCAACGGGCGTGGACGGGTGACTCGGTCGTGCACCAGATGGTGGACCTGGTCGCCAACCCCGACTGGTCGATGGCGCGCTGGCATCCGCAGTTGGCGGCACAGCCGCGACCCGACGGGATGCTGGCCATGGCGGCGTCGTCGGACTTCGCGGCCGACGACCGGACGTTCGTGCCCGACTGGTCGCTGCACTGGGTGCGTTCGGTGCACAACCTCTTCCGGTACACCGGCGACCGCGACCTGGTGGCCGAGCTGCTGCCCGTCGCCGAGCGCACGCTGCGCTGGTTCGAGTCGTACCTGGGGGCCGACGGACTGCTGCACGACGTGAGCGGCTGGGTGCTCCTCGACTGGTCGAGCGTCTACTCCTCCGGGTGTTCGTCGACGCTGAACGCACTGTGGGCGCGGGCGCTCGAGGACCTGGCCGACCTGGCCGACTGGCTGGGCAACGCGGGCACGTCGGCGTGGGCGCGTGCGCGTCGAGATGCAGTGGCTTCGGCATTCGACGCGTTCTGGGATGGGTCGCGATCGGTGTATGTGGACCACGTCGTCGACGGCCGGCGACGACCGGCCGCCGCGCAGCACGGCGGCGCCGCGGCACTGGCCGCAGGGATCGTGCCGGCGGAACGGCTCGACGCCGTGGTCGCACGGCTCACCGACCGATCGCGGCTCATCCGGCACTCGTGGGTGATGGACCCGCTCACCGTCGAGGCCGCCTCCGACGGCTTCGTCCACCTGGTGATGGGGTACCCCGATCCGGACTGGGACGCCGAGGAGCAGATGGTCGAGGCCGAACCGTTCTTCCGGTACGTGGTGCACGACGGTCTGGCCCGCGCTGGTCGCGCCGACCTGATCGCGGACGCGTGTCGCGACTGGCAGGTGTTCCTGGACGCGGGCGAGACGACGTGGCCCGAGTGCTGGACCGGTGGAACGCACTGTCACGGCTGGTCGTCCACGCCGACGCGCGACCTGATCGTGCACACCCTCGGCATCACACCCGCGTCGCCCGGTTACGAGACCGTGCGCGTCGCGCCGTCGCTGGGCGGACTGTCGTGGGCGCGGGCGACGGTGCCGACGCCGCACGGGCCCATCAGCATCGAGGCCCACGACGACGGCACGGTCGAGGTCGACAGTCCCGTGCCGGTCATCCGCGGTGATGCCTTGCGTTGAGGTCGGATCCCGGCGAGACTGTCCGGGTTCGGTCGATCACGACCGAACGGACGTGATCGGTCGTCGACACACCGATCGTCTCGGTCCGCAGTCCTGCGCCGGCTCCGCCGCAACCGCAGCATTCCTCTCACTGCAGCTCGAGAACCCAACAGCGTTCCTTCGAGTCGTGAGGCCCGCATCGTCGCGGGCGAACTGGAGTACTGACACATGACCACCTTCGCCGATCTCGGCGTCGAGGCCGCGCTGGCGCGCGACCTCGCGCAACAGGGCATCACCGAACCGACCCCGGTCCAGGCCGCCACCATCCCCGGTGCGCTCGACGGCCGTGACGTCGCCGCCCAGGCGCCGACGGGTTCCGGCAAGACGCTCGCATTCGGACTGCCGCTGCTCATGCGCTGCGGCGTCGGCGCGCCGCGCCGTCCGGCCGGGCTCGTCCTGGTTCCCACCCGTGAACTCGCCACGCAGATCGTGGACGCGCTCCGGCCGCTCGCCGGTCGGGAGGGTCCCAGCATCGCGGCGATCTTCGGCGGTGTGGGCATGAACCCGCAGCGCCAGAAGCTCCGCAAGGGCGTCGATCTGGTCGTGGGTTGTCCCGGCCGCATCGAGGACCTGATCGCCCAAGGCGACCTGCACCTCGGCGATGTGCGGTTCGCCGTTGTCGACGAGGCCGACCGCATGGCCGATGTCGGCTTCCTGCCCGCGCTGCGTCGCATCCTCGGGGCCACGCCGAACAACCGTCAGACGTTGCTGTTCTCGGCGACGCTCGGCGGCCCGGTGGGTCAGTTGATCGACCGCTACCAGCGCGATCCGGAACGCCACGACGTGGCGGCGCTCCCGTCGCAGCGCAACCTGGCGCGTCACCTCGCGCTCCCCATCGACGACACCGAACGTCTGCACTGGGCCGCGGTCGCGGTACGTGCCACCGGCCCGTCGATCGTGTTCTGCCGGACCCGCCACCGGGCCGACCGCGTGGCGCGACAGCTGTCGCGTCAGGGCGTCGAGGCGCTGCCCATCCATGGCGGTCGGAGCCAGAACCAGCGCACTGCGGCGCTGCGAGCACTGCACGAGGGCCGCATCGAGGCCCTGGTGGCCACCGATGTGGCGGCTCGCGGGATCCACGTCGATGATCTCGCCTGCGTCGTGCACTTCGATGCTCCCGAGGATCAGGAGACCTACGTGCACCGCTCGGGACGGACCGGTCGGGCCGGCTCCTCGGGTGTCGTGCTCAACTTCGTCGATGCCGGCGACGTCCGATCGGGTTCGTTGCGTCGCTCACCCGCTCCCAAGGGTGTCGAGATCACGGTGACGTCGGTCGACCGACTCGCCGACGACCTGGGTGG
>CAJBIS010000125.1 GCA_903953195.1 uncultured Actinomycetes bacterium | reverse complement strand
GGTGGCACCCGTCGACCCAGCAGTGCCAGCACGCCGACGGCGAACGCGATGTCGGTGGCCATCGGGATGCCCCAGCCGGAGACGCTCGCCTGCCCGGCGTTGATCGCGACGAACAACAGCGCGGGAACGACCATGCCGCCGATCGCGGCGATGACGGGGAGGGCGGCACGTCGCGGTTCGCGGAGCTCCCCGACGACGAGCTCCTGTTTGATCTCCAGGCCGACGACGAAGAAGAAGATCGTCATCAGGCCGTCGTTCACCCACCACTCGATCGGCTGCGTGAACGAGAAGGAGCCGACGTTCAGGCCGATCGACGTCTCCCAGAAGTGTTCGACCGAGTTCGCCGCCGGCGAGTTGGCCAGGATCAGCGCGACGATCGCGGCGACGAGCAGCACGACGCCGCCGGCGGCCTCGAGGTGCAGGAACTCGGCGAGGGCCTTGCCGACACGCCCGCCGCGTGGTGTCACCGGAACCTGCACCCGTTCACACTAGGCGGCGTCGAGCGCCCGCTCCGAGCCCGCGCGGGACGGTCAGGCGAGTGAGATGCGGTAGTCGCCGTTCACGCGCACGTACGCCCGCCAACCGCCGGGGACGCGTTCGGTCACGCTCGATTCGATGCCGCTCCCCGAGACGTTCGGCGGTGTGTCCGACGTCGACGGGAACCACAGGTCCGCCGTGCTGCTCCTCGGCGTCGAGCCGGTGAGCGTCATCGGCCCGCTCCCACACGGGTGCGCGTCCAGCGACGTCAGTCGACCGGGAACGGCTCGTGGCGACGGTCGGGTCGGGCACGCCTGAATGGATCGCGAGTCGTCGCAGCTCGGGATCCGACGCAGCACCTCGTCCTCCGGCATGGGGTAGTAGGTGTTGTGCGGATCGCCACAGCGTTGTTCCCACTGCCACCACGTGTCGCCTGCGTAGCGGAGCGAGTCGACGAGTCGGTGCACCCGTGACGCCCAGGCCGTGTTGAACTCGCCGCCGCGGTACGCCCCGTACTCGCCGAGGAACACCGGCGTCCGGTAGCCCTTCGCGGCGGTGTCGTAGCCGTTGAGCGAGAAGTCGAGGAACCCCGCCCGGTCGTCGAACGACTCGGCATAGGTGTGCGGTGCGAACACCAGATTCGGGTCGTCGCTGAAGTCGAACGGGATGAGCGGGAACCCGCCGAAGACCGGTTCGAAGAACACCGGATGCGTCGGTGCGCCGGGTGCGGCGGTGGCCTCGGCCTCGCGGATCGCGTCGATCGCCAGGCTGTAGGCGCCACCGAGTCGGAGCGCGGAGTCCGACCACGACGAGCCGGCGCCCGGTTCGTTCAGCAGGTCGAATCCGGCCACGCCGGGGTTGCCGGCGAAGCGTCCGGCGATGAAGCCCCAGAGTTCCGCGAACTCGTCCCGGATGCCGTCGCGGTTCGCGTAGAAGTTGTCCCAGGCACGCTTGACCGCGGGCGTGCTCTCTCGTGTGCCGTCCGGTGAGCAGGTCTCGGCGCCGTCGGTGAACGTCGCCCACTCGGGTGCTCCGTCCCAGCCGCGGGTCCGGCTCCACCCGGTCGGACAGATGTGATCGGCGGGGGAGTACACGAACTTCGACCATGCGTCCTGATGCATGTCGACGAGCACGTACATGCCGTGCGCGTTGGCCTGAGCGACGGCATCCTCCACGCGCTGCGCGTACGCCTCGTCGTACTGATCGCGCTGTGGCTCCCATGCCGACCACGTGGTGACGAGCCGGATGACGCTGAACCCGTACGCCTGCGCGTCGTCCCAGTCGGCGTCGTCGAGGGTGGCGACGGTGGGGAGGCGCGGGTCGGTCTGGAAGTAGTCGCCGAGCTGGTTGAAGTTGGCGCCACGCAGCGTGACCTGTCGGCCGGCCGAGTCGTACAGCGCCGCGTCGGTGCCGCGGGTGGCGGTGAGCGGCAGCAACGTTGCCGCCGCCCCCGGATCGTTGGTCGACGGACCCGGCGGCGTCGTGCACGCCCCGGCCACCAGCACCAGCACCAGTGCCACCATGGCCCCGACCGTCGCCGCGATCCTCCCGGTCACTCCACTCCTCGAACGATGCATCGGTCCTCAGGGTGGCACATCGGACCCGCCGCCTCCAGCCCCTGACGGGTCGGAAGCGGACCGGGTCCGATGCATGTCAACGCGTCGGCCGTGATCCGGCCGGAAGGCTGTCGTTCAGCTGCCGGAGACCTCGCCGGCGAACGCAACCGCCAGGAACATCATGCCGAAGGCCCCTGGCACGTCGCAGCGCGCCTCGGCGTACAGGCCGATACCGAGCAGTACGCCCAGGTTTGCCGCTGCCGCTCCGCCGCCCTCGGGCGACGCCGCCAGACGCTGGAGCGCCGCGCGCTGTTCAGCGGGAGCGAGGTCGGCGAGCTTCGACGCCGCAGGCTGCTTCGAGGGGTCGGCGAACTCGGTGCGGAGTGCTGCGCAGTACGCCGGGTCGGCCTCGCCGGCGGCGAAGTCGGCCGCCGTCGCGATCTCGGGCAGGGCCTGAGCGGCTTCGCCGTCGCCGCACTGTTCGGCGACCGCCGAAGCCAGCGCGCGGATCTGCTCGGCGACGCCGGGAGCCCCGAGCGTGTCGGCGAGTTCGGTGCCGACGTCGGGGTTCGCTTCCTGACTCGACAGCGTCTCGGCGAACGCGACCACGGCGGCGGTTCCGTCGCGGAGTTGTTCCGGTGCCGCGGCGGCCAGATCCGCTGGTGGGTTCTCCTGGCCCACCTTGTCGCAGAAGTCGGCGCTCAGCTCGACGTTCGCCGCAGCGGTGTCAGCGCCGTCTGCGGAGTCGGCGGTCTCTGCTGGACCAGCGCTGGCAGCCGTCGTGGGGGGAGTGTCACTCGACGGTGCGCTGGTGGGGGCGCTCGAGTCGTCGCCGCAGGCGCCGAGTGTCGCCACGATGGCGATGGCGGCGGCGGCTCCAAGAATGCGGTGTGTGGTTCGCATGATGGTGTTCCTCTCTGAAGGTGTGATCAGGTCCATCCCGATTCAGCTGCCGAGAGCGGTGGGAGCCCGATTCCTGACGGCTTTTCGCGACACGGTTCCCCGTGACTGATCCGACCGGGCCACGCCGCTCAGCGGGTGGCGGCCACCTGCTGAGCGAGTTGGAGCTCGGCCGCCCGGATCTGGTCGGCCGACATCGAGTTGTCGTTGACGAACACCGTGTACCCGTTGTCGCCGGCGACGAACGACAGGGTGGCGTCCGCCGGGCTGGTCTCGGGCACCTGGTAGAAGGCCGACTCGCCGATCCCGTCGACGGGTTCGATCAGGTAACCGTTTGCGTTCCCCACCTCGAGCGTCGTGGTGATGACCGCGGCGGGTAACACTGTCAGCGTGACCCCGGTGCCCGCCGGTCCACTCGCGGACGACCACAGGCAGGTGGTGGCGGGCCCAGCGGAACTGGCCTCGCCGGGCAGCACCTCCTCGTCGAGCGCGGCGGCCGCCTGCTCGACGGTGATCAGCCCGCAGGCGTCGACGTCGCCGGCGGCAGAGGCATTCCCCGCGGTCGTCGTGGTCGCCCCGGTGTTTCCGGAGGACGCAGCGCCTGAGTTGGACCCGGGATCGGATCCGCAGGCGGAGGCGCCCACGATGACGACCGCGAGCGCGACCACGGGGTGGAGCGCTCGGCGGCGCGTGGACCGGGCCGCGGCCGGTCGCTCGGATCGGCCGGCTGGGTCGACGTGGTGTCGTGTGAATCTCATGATGGAACTCCCTGCTCGTCGTTGTTGATTCGTCGGTGGTCGTGCTCAGCCGAGGGCCTGCGTGGCGATGGCTCGGAGCTGTTCGGTGACGCCGTCCTTGACGCCCTTCACCGAGAACGTCGTGACGGTGCCGTTCTCGAGGACGTAGAGCGTGGAGCCGTTCGTTCCGCCGCCGATCGGAGACGTCCACCCGGAGACGGTGAAGGCCTCGTCGCCGAGCCCGTCGACCGGCGTGAAGCTGGACTCACCTCGCTGCTGTTCGACCACCGGGCCGTAGTACTCGGTGGTTCCGGTCACGACCGAGAACGCCTCGGGACCATCGCCCGGGTTCTCGACCTCCCACACGCAGTTGCCCTCGGGTGTGAGTTCGAACTTCGCCGGCGCGCCGAGCAGATCCTGGACGAGCGTCCCCTTGGTGCTGAGTGTCGAACAACTGGTGAAGCCTGTGTCGCCGGTGTCCTTCTCCGTCGGGGCGGCGACGGACGTGCTCGCTCCGGCCGCAGTGGTGCTGGGCTCGCTGGTGGGCGCACTGGTGTCGTCACCGCAGGCGCCGAGTGTCGCCAGTGCGGCGACAACCGCCACGGATCCAAGAATGCGGTGTGCGGTGTTCATGATGGTCGCTCCCTGAGTGATTGGTTCGGACGGTGGTGCCCGACTCACGGGTCAGGAGCCGCTGCCGTCAAAATCCTGACAGGTTTCCTCGCGCCGAGGTCGGAGAACCTGAAGCCTCGGCTCGACGGGTGGTGGCCGCTCGTCGGTCGAGTGAACTCGTGCCGACCCGCGTGCCGGTCCGTGTGGCACTGCTGGGGCACACTGCTCGAATGATCGATCCCGGAATCAAGCGATGCCTCGGCCAGATGATCAAGGGGGTGCAGGTCGTGGCGGCCACCGACGGCGGGCTCACCCGGGCCTACACCTCGCACTGGGTCACGCAGGTCTCATTCGAGGAGCCG
>CAJBIS010000124.1 GCA_903953195.1 uncultured Actinomycetes bacterium | reverse complement strand
AGACCCGGATGGTGTCGACGTCCGCCGGCGTGCCGATGCGGGCGGTTCCGTAGCGGCGGACGATGGCCCGGGCGACGAGTGACTGCTGGGCCAGGTACCGCTCGTTTCCGAGCGTCGACGGATCGAGCGGCGCCCCGTTGAGCGTGGGCGGCGAACTCGCGCCGACGAACCCGACGACCTGAAGGCCCAGATCGTTGGCGGTGCGCAGCGCCGCGTCCGGGGTCGACCAGTCGGCCGTCGCCGCGAACTCGTCGACGAGTTCCGGACGGGCGTCGAGCTCGGCGAGCGTGAGCGTCGGCTTCGTCGCCACGGTCGGCTGCAACTGGTTCCAGCGGATCGGCACCCGGATCCAGCGGTAGCCGATGCGGGCCGCGGCGCGCATGGCGTCGCCGCTGATGTCGGTGGCCGCGGAGCCGAACATGAACTCGGGCAGCGGCTTCGGCGCGAACCCCACACACGCCTCCGGCATCGGCGCGCACGCCGCCGTCACGGATGCCACGAGCGCCACGGCACCGAGCATCCGACCGAGTCGAGCTCGAGTCGTCACCCGCTCACTCCGTTGGCCGCCCACGTCGTGATGGTACGACAGTGGCGGCACACCAGCACGTGTCGATCGTGCGCCACCTCGCGGGCGTCGGCAACGGGCACGGCCGGGTGGACGGCGCTCCATCCTGTGTTCCGGACACGGTGCTGAATCGGATCAGGATCAGGGAATGATCGGTGCTGAGGTGTCCGGCAGGAAGCCGATGGAACGGATCGCGTGAGCCCACTGATCCGCGACGAACACGCGTCCGGTCGGACTCGCCGCGACACCGACCGGTTGAGCGAACCGCGCCGACACCGGGGTCCCGTCGGCGGGAGCGAACCCACTCGACGACTGACCCGCGAGTTGCGTGACGCCGGAGCCTCCGATCGACCGCACCGCCTTGTTCCCCGCATCGGCCACGATGAGCGCACCCCACGGTGCCACCGTCATCGACGGAACGTTGTTGGAGAAGCGGGCCGACGACAGACTCCCGTTCACGTTGTCGAAACTCCCCGACAGGCCCGCAAGGGTCGTGGTCACGCCCTCCGCGGTGATCTGGCGAATCGCGCCGCTGTCGGCGACGAACACGTTGCCACTGCTGTCGACGGCGATGCCCAGCGGATCGACGAACCGAGCGGCTGCGCCCGTGCCATTGGTGGAACCGCTGAGCCCCGGACTCCCTGCGAGCGTCGTCACCACACCGGCCGGTGTCACCTTGCGCACCGTGTCGTTGACGGTGTCCGAGACATAGAGATTGTTCGAGGAGTCGATCGCGATGGCCGTCGGGAACGTGAAGCGCGCCGCCGTCCCCGTTCCGTTGGCCGAACCAGTGGCGGTGGGGTGACCAGCGAGGGTCGTGACGACGCCGGCGGGCGTGATCTTCCGGATCGTGCTGCTGCCGTTGTCGACGACGAACGCGTTGCCGAGGCTGTCGCAGACGATGCCCAGTGGGTTCGCGAACCTCGCGGCGGTGCCGGTGCCGTCGACGTGTGCCGACGCACCCACGCCGCCGGCGACGGTCGTCACGGTCCCCTCGCGCCCGATGCGACGAACGACGAGATTGCCGGGGTCGACGACCCACACGATCCCCGACGGGTCGCTCGCCACCGCTTGCGGCTCGGCGAACTGGGCCGCCGACGAGGACACGGATGCCACCGCCGGCCCGGGCGGCGCGACCCGTCCCGCAGCCGTGGTCACCGCGCCGGCCGCTGACACACGACGCAGGACCGTCGATCCCCGACCGGTCCCGGCGTAGTCCTCGCCCTGATCGAGGACCGACAGGTTCCCGGACGCATCCGATGCGACCCCGTAGGGCCGACTCAGCCGCGCCGCCGACCCGGTCCCGTCGACGAACCCGAGCACACCGTTTCCGGCGACCGTCGTGACGGCGCCGGCGGGAGTGACGCGCCGGATCGTGCCGGAGAACGTGTCGGCCAGGTAGGCATTTCCACTGGCGTCGAGCGCGACCCCACGGAGGAAGCCGAACCTGGCAGCCGCCCCCGTCGCGTTGACCAGCCCTTGAATCCCGGCCGTCCCGGCGAGGGTCGAGACCACCCCCGCAGCGGTGATCCGGCGGACGACGAAGTTGCTGTTGTCGGCGACGATCACGTTGCCCGCGGAATCCGCGGCGAGGCCGGTCACGAAGCTGAACCGCGCTGCCGAACCCGTGCCGTTCGCGAATCCGTCGGTCAACTGGGCGCCGGCCAGCGTCGACACCACGCCGGCGGTCGTGACGCGCCGGACGGCGAAGCCGTCGCCCACGAACAACGTGCCCGCCGAGTTGATCGTGATCGAACCGGCGAACTGCGAGAACCTCGCCGAGGCGCCCGTTCCGTCGACGTTGCCCGGGGTCGAGAGCTGACCCGCGAACGTGGACACGACTCCCGCCGGCGTGATCTTCCGGACGGCGGCGCAACTGTCGACGACGTACACGTTGCCGGCGGCATCCGCGGCAACGCCCTGCGGCAACGAGAACCGCGCCGTGGCGCCCGGACCGTCGACACACCCGCCGTCAGCGACGGCGCCGGCCAGCGTCGACACCACACCCGCCGGCGTCACCTTCCGGATCACGTGGTTCGAGAAGTCGGCGACGTAGACGTTGCCGACGGAATCCCGAGCGATCCCGCGGCCCGGACCCAGGCGCACCGCTGAGCCGGAGCCGTCGACCGCAGGCCCGTGACCGGCGACCGTGGTGACGATCGGAAGCGTCGGCGGCGTCGTCGTGTAGCCGACCGCGTCGACCAGCACGTCAGCACATCCCGCATTGACGATGAGCGAGATCTGGCCGCCGATGCCGACCCGAACCGTCACGGCGTTCGCGACCGTCTGGGCGGCCGAGAAGTTCAGGTTCGACGCGACCGGCGGCCACGTCCCCACCGGGAAGACGGTGAGATACCCCGACGCTGTGGGACGGGTCACCGTCACATTGAGCGTCACCGACGCGGCACCCGCAGGAACCACTCCACCGGTCACCGTGAGGTTCCGAGCCGTCGATCCGACGCAGGGCGTCGCCGAACGGGTGTCGAGCAGACGCGTCGGGGAGCTCACGGCGGTGAACCCGCCGGGACCAGCCGTCGGCGGGAACGGCGGCGGCGGTGCCGCGATGTACCCCACGACGTCGATCAGGACGTTGGCGCATCCGTTGTTCACGAACACGCTGATCTGCCCACCCGGACCGGGCGCGACCGTCGCCGCATTCGCCCGGATCTCACCGGCGGCGAAGTTCAGGGTCGAGACGGGCGGACGGACGGTTCCGGTCGTGGAGACGGTCAGATAGCCCGCAGCCGTTGGCGACACCACCGTGACGTTGAGCATCACCGTGAGGGCGTCGGCCGGCACGCCACCTGCGCCGGTCACGGTGACGACCCGGTCGGCCGACGGGCCGATGCACGGCGTCTGGCCCGGCAACCTGGTGTCGAGACGGCGGACCGGGGTGACCGCCTGGAACGACCCCTGGGTCCCGATCCCCGGCGGGTGGAACCCGGCGACGTCGACCAGGACGTTCGCACAGCCGGCGTCGATGAACACGGCGATCTGCCCGGCCACACCGACCTTCACGGTCACCGAGTTCGGCACGATCGAACCCGCCGTGAAGTTCAGACTCGATGCCGTCGGACGCACCTCGCCCGCCGGGAACGCCGTGAGGTACCCGTTGGCCGTCGGGCCGACGACCGTGATGTTGAGGACAACGGACCGGGCGTCCGCAGGAACGCCACCCCGCCCACCGACGGTCACGAATCGTGTCTCACCACCGCTGATGCACGGACCCTGACCGGCGACCCGTGTGTCGAGCACGCGAGTGGGTGACAGTGGATAGAACATCCCGCCCGACGGACTCGCCCCGGCCGGCTGCGCCGCCAGGACCAGCGTTCCCGCGATCAGGCCGAGCACGACAAGACCCCTGACCGTCATCCTGCGTCGCATCGCCGTTGCCCCCGTTCGCACCACCAGCAGCGTGCACGTTACCCAGCAGTGACGGGTCGCGGCACGCGCGCCACGGAGCGTGCGGGGCACCATCACATGGTCCGATCGGTTGGCGGCTGAATCAACCGCTCAACGCATCAGTCGGTCAGGTCCGGGCACTGCGCCTTCAGCGCCGTCCCGACCTCGGTAGCCGCTGCGGTGTACTCCGGTGTCTGGTACTGGGCGAAGCCCGTCTGGAACTGCTGCTGGTCCTTGGTCTGACCGAACTGCTCGAGGAGCCCGACGACCGCCTCGTTGCGCTGCGTGTACAACTGCGCCGCCTGCGCCGGAGCGTTCGCCGCCGCTTCGTTGGTCGTCGAGGAGGACGCCGACTCATCGGAACCGCTGCACGCAGCGAGACTCAGCGCGAGACCGGCGCCGCCGGAACGGCGTGCACCGGCCGCGGCCAGTCGTCGCCGTGAACGGCGAAACCCCCGCCGGAGCAGGGGTTTCGTGGTGGGCGTAACAGGACTTGAACCTGTGACCTCTTCCGTGTCGAGGAAGCGCTCTAGCCGTCTGAGCTATACGCCCGGCGTGCGGGATCGTAGCAGTACGAGCCGGCGATTCCCTACCCGTGGGCGTCGGCGGGGACGTCGTCGGCGGGCGGCGAGATCATGCCCACGGCGGCGACCACGACCAGACCGACGAGGAACAGCAACCACATGCCCGGACCGGGGCCCGTTCGGGACTGGCCGGCACCGAAACCCCACTCGACGATCGAGAAGACCATCGCCGAGACGCCGGCGACGCTCGCGACGATCCGTCCGGCTCGATCGCGGTCCGCGGCGACGAGCACGCCGGCCACGGCGAACGCGATGCCGATGACGATGACGACCCACCCCCGGCCCATGCCTCCCGTCGGCAGGGTCCAGCCGGTCTGCGCCCGACCAACCACGACCCGGCCGTAGTCACGCCAGACCAGCAGGCTCGACACACCCGACAGCACCGCGGCGCCGAGCAGGACCGCGGTGAGCGCGATCGCTCCCCGATGCGACGGGCTGACGTGCTCCACGGGTGCCGGCGCGGCGCCACCGAGCGGAACGACCGACTCGAACCCCTGGACTCCACCCGGATCACTCACCCGGACAGCATGCCGCAGCCCGGCTGCGCGGCGGGCGACGGGTGTCCGGATCGGGAGACGATGCTCAGGTTCGAGTCGCTCCGAGCGCCACAGAACTCGGTGTCACACCCCCTCGGCACACTCGAACACATGTTCGCCACATCGACGCATCGAGCGAGGCCCGACATGCTTGACGCGTGGCGCGCCGAGTTCGCCGAGCGGCTGCTCGCTGGCGATGTCGACCCGGTCGAGGTCGACGCTGCGAACGGATTGGTCAGCACGGGTCAGCAGCTCGCCGACGTCGACCCCCGCTCGCTCTCGGACGATGAACTCATCGCCATGGTCCGGGCCGTGGAGGCCGCCGAGCGGGCCATCGCCGCTGCTCGCAGTCACGCGCTGGCCGAACTCGAGCAGCGTGGCACCACCGAGCGGACCGCTGGCCTGGTGACCCGGAGCTGGTTGGCATCCGAGTTCGGGATTCCGAAGTCCGAGTGTTCCCGACAGGTGCGAGTGGCCTCGCGACTCCGCCGGACACTGCCGCTCGTGGACGACGCGCTCGCCGACGGGCGACTGAGTTTCGACCACGCCCGGCTCTTGTGCGACCTGTGCAACCCGCGGGTGGTCGACTCCCTCGTCGAACTCCAGCAACCGCTCATCGATCTCGCCGCCGACGTGCGCTTCGAGGTGTGGGCGCGCGACGTGCGCGACCTGATCTCGGTGCTCGACGCCGACGGCGGCCACCAACCCGAACCGGAACGAAGCCACCTGTCGCTGAACAGCGGGCTGCACGGTGAGCTCGTCATCAAGGGAGTACTGCACGGCGAGTCGGCCCGGACGGTAGAACACGCACTCCGGGCGGCTGCCGACCGCCTGTTCCATCGCTCACGCCGCGATCAGCAGGCGACGTCCGACCTGCCACTCCCCTCACGGAACGAGCTGCTGGCCGCGGCCCTGGTCGACCTGCTGCGCCGTGGCAGTGCGGCCGAGGCACCTCGGCACGCGCCGGCGGCCGATGTCACGCTCGTCGTGCAGGCCGATGCGCTCGCTGCAGGCACAGCGGGCGATGGAACTCGCGTCGACGAGACGATGACATCGCTGCTCATGTGTGATCCGGTCCTGCACGCGCTCGTGGTCGACTCGCTCGGCGT
>CAJBIS010000123.1 GCA_903953195.1 uncultured Actinomycetes bacterium | reverse complement strand
CTCGTCAGCCACCTGGGCCTCACCGATCTCCTCGCCGGTCTGGACCTCGTCGCCACCGGTGGCGAGCTTCCACACTCCGGCGCCGACCACACCGCCGATGAGCGGCGCCACGATGAACAGCCAGAGCTGGCCGAGTGCCGTGCCACCCTCGAACAGCGCCGGGCCGAGCGAGCGGGCCGGGTTCACGCTGGTGTTGGTGATCGGGATGCTGATGAGGTGGATGAGCATCAACATGAAGCCGATGCCGATCGCGGCCTGTGCCTTCGAGGCCGCCTTGGTCGTGACACCGAGAATGACGATCAGGAACAGCGCGGTGAGGACGACCTCGGCGATGAACGCCGCCGGGAGGTCGTAGAAGATGCGATTGTTCTCCTGGCCGTAGGCGTTGGAGGCGAAGGCGCCCTGGGTGATGGTGAACCCGCCCGGCTTGCCGGTCTGGATCGCCCACAGCACGCCGACGGCGGCGATCGCTCCGACGCACTGCGTCACGACGTAGCCCGGGACGTCCTTCCACTCGAACCGCTTGGCGGTGGCCAGCCCGACGGAGACCGCCGGGTTGAAGTGGCCGCCGGACACGTGCCCGAAGGCGTACGCGCCGCAGAGCACCGTGAGGCCGAAGGCGAAGCTCACACCCAGGTAGCCGATGCCGTTGTTCACGATGCCGGCCGCATCGAGGGTGACTCCTCCGACACCGACCTCGTTCCTTGCTGTGCCCAGCGCCTTGGCGGCGAAGATCGCCGAACCGCAGCCACCGAGTACCAACAGGAAGGTGCCGAGGAACTCCGCCCCGAGTTTCTTCGCCAACATCGCGTGCTCCTCATCCGGGTGCTCCACCGCGGTGCACCACGGAGCGTGATGCTAGCGATGACGGCCGTTCGCGTCGCGCACCCCGGGTCACGGACCGAGGCCGGCGGAATCCGTGGATCACCCGGACGGCCCGCTACGATCCCGCTCGCACTGCTGCGCCCCGGCGCAGCCCTGCGGGTGTAGCTCAATGGCTAGAGTCCCAGCCTTCCAAGCTGGTCATGCGGGTTCGATTCCCGTCACCCGCTCCACGCCCCGTCTCAGGCGGGGACGATGCCGTCGGACATGCCGTCGGACATGCCGTCGGTGATGCGGCCGGCGAAGCGGACGGCGTACCCGCTCAGGGTGACCCGTCGTCGCCCGAACCACCAGCGCCGCTGGAGTCGGAGTTCCACCAGCGCATCACCACCCATGCGGAGCATGCGTTCGCAGAGGTGGTTCTCGAGGTGCTCCTTCTGCAGCGTCGGCGGGTACCCACGCGACATCGTCGAGCGAACCTTCACCTTCGCCACCTTCTCGCACTCGAAGTCCGGTCGGCCGTAGACCCTCAGACAGTCGCCACTCATGTGTTGCTCGCCCCCTCGGGCCCGCTCCGGGCACTCGGCCCGTCGCACACCCTTCGCCCTTCGCCCTTCGCCCATCGCCTGTGTCTGCCACGATCACCACTCAGCGTGATCACGCTCCGTGGCCGCATCGCCACACATCCGAGGGTGCATGACAACCCGTCGTACTGTCAATCGCGTTGTGGGCCCGACCGGGAACGCCGACGGGTCGGGGCAGGGCCGGGCTCGGCTCGGAGCGGGCTCGGTTCCGGGGCGGGCCGGTCTGGACACATGCGGACGCACCGCGGGTGTGGTCGCCGGAACTAGGGTGCATCCGTCGGCGACCGGCGAGCGGTCGCCTGTTCCGGGGGGATCCATGCAACGACGCACTCGACTGCTGCTGCTCGGCCTGACGGCCGTCATCGCGCTCACGGCCGCCGGGTGCGGCGGGTCGGACTCGACGGCCTCGGGCGACGGCGCCGACGGATCCGGTTCGCTCGACGCGCTGCAGGTACCGAGCGAGTTCCCGACCATCCAGGCCGCGGTCACCGCCGCCAAGGAGGGCGACGTCGTCCTCATCGCGCCCGGCGTCTACAACGAGGCGGTCGACGTCACGACGACGCCGAACATCACCATTCGCGGCGAGGACCGCAACACGGTGATCCTCGACGGCCAGTTCACCCTGGAGAACGGGATCCGCATCCTCGACACCGACGGTGTCGTCGTCGAGAACATGACCGCCCGCAACTACACGTCGAACGGCTTCTTCTGGACCGGCTCGGACAACTACCGAGGCTCGTACCTGACCGCCTACCGGAACGGCGACTACGGCATCTACGCCTTCGACGCCTACCACGGCCAGCTCGACCACAGCCTCGGGAGCGGCAGCCCCGACGCCGGGTTCTACATCGGTGAGTGCTTCCCGTGCGACGCCGTCGTGACCGATGTCGTGTCCGAGTACAACGGACTCGGCTACTCCGGGACGAACTCCGGAGGGGACCTGTTCATCGTGAACTCGACGTTCCGGAACAACCGGGCCGGCATCGTGCCGAACAGCGGCGCCTACGAGCTCTGCTACCCCGAGCGCGAGTCGACGATCGTGGGCAACATCGTCCACGACAACAACTACACCGACGGCCCCGGCATCGACGTGTCGCTGCTGGCCCAGGGCAACGGTGTGCTCGTGCCCGGTGGTGTGAGGAACACCATCGAACGCAACCTCGTCTTCAACCACGACCGCACCGGCATCGGGCTCGTGCCGTTCCCGGAGGAGGACGCCAATGACGTGCCGCCGCCGAAGGAACAGTGGGACACACCGTGCTCCGAGGTCCGCGACCGGGTCGTGCCGCCCATTCCCGCCGACCAGTGCAAGGAGGTCCCCGGGCTGCTGAAGGCCTGCGCGGTCCTGTGGAACCCGTTCGAGAACCGGGTGCAGGGCAACGTGGTCGAGAACTCGAAGGTCGCCGACATCGCCGTGGCCACCGCCGACCTGTTCGGCACCGGCGTGGACACCAAGAGCCTCGGGAACTGCTTCTCCGACAACACGTTCACCGTGTCGGCACCGGCGGACGTCGAGGCGCTCGCACCCTGCAACGGGACGCCCACGTCGGACGCGTGGACCACCGGCGAACTCGACCTGCTCGGCCTGCTCGGTCAGCCGGCGGAGAAGCCGCCCAAGGACTCCTACAAGACCACCCCGGAGCCCGGACCGCAGGAGAACATGCCGAGCGCGACCACCGCGCCGCACGTGAAGTTCGAGGGGCCCACCAAGCCGGACGTCGCCGCGATCTCCGTTCCGGCGAAGCCGGCCGGCTGAGTCCGCACGAGTGGACGAACGCAACGCATCGACCCACCTCATCGGAGCGCTCGGGCTCCTGAGCGTACTGGCCGCGCTCACCCTGTTCGGCGCGTTCGCCTGGGCCGGGTCGCCGGAGGACGGCGCGGCACGGGCAGAGGGCGCATCGATCGCGACGGGATCGATGGCATCGGGGGCGATGGCGGGCAGTCACGTGTCCGGCTCGATGACGGCCGGGCCCGGCCACCGGCACGGCGGCGCCACGACCGGCGGCGTCACGACCGCCGAGGCCATCGCGGCGCAGGGCGTGCCCGCACGCCACATCGGCCCCCAGGGTCGCGTCGGGCAGTTCGTCGTCGCCTGCCGCTACAGCCACTCAGCCACGGACGACCCGATCGTCCACTTCGGCCACCCCGGCCGCTCCCACCGCCACGACTTCTACGGTTCGACGGCGACCGACGCCTCGTCGACCGCCGAGCAGCTCCTCGACACCCCCACGACGTGCGACAAATCGGTCGACACCGCGGCGTACTGGCAGCCCACGCTGTTCGACAACGGCGTCGCCGTGGAGCCCTCTGAGGTGCAGGCCTACTACCGGGCCGCGCCGGGCGTGGATCCCGCCGACCTGCAGCCGTTCCCGCTCGGCCTCGAACTGCTCGCCGGCGACCCGACGGCGACCACCGCACAGACCGGTGAGGCCGCCGGGTGGGTGTGCGGGTCGTCGACGACGCTGAGCGCGTCACCGCCCGAGTGCTCGGGCCGCGCCCCGCTCCACATGCTCCTCACGTTCCCGGACTGCTGGGACGGTGAACGACTCGCGACCGAGGACCACCGCTCGCACGCCGCGTACTCGGCGGACGGCAGCTGCCCCGACGACCACCCGGTGCACCTCCCCCAGCTGACGGTGTCGGTGCGGTTCCCGATCGGGGGACCCGGACACCAGCTGACACTGGCGTCGGGCAACACGTTCTCCGCCCACGGCGACTTCCTCAACGCCTGGGAACCGGCAGGCCTGCAGCGGGAGATCGACCACTGCCTGAAGCGCGACGTCGTGTGTGATCTGGGGTCGAACCGGCAGGAGGAAGGCCCGTTCTTCCACCAGTGAGCCGCGGGCACCAGACCGTGCTCAGAACACCGTGCTCAGATGACCGTGCTCAGACGATCGTGCTCAGACCACCTTGACGGAGCCGAACATCCCCTTGGTCGCCGTCCCGTGGAGCGAGCAGTAGTACCCGAACTCGCCGACCTCGTCGAAGGTCAGATCGACCGAGGCCCCCGAGTCGAAACTCCCCGTCTCCACGGGCGGGAACGAACCGGGTTCGACCGGCAACAGGTTGTGGACGTTGCGGCCCTCGTTGACGAACGTGATGACGGTCCCCTTCGAGACCTCCACGAACTGCGGGACCATGTTGTTGTCCACCGCCTCCACCGTGACCCGGGGCTGACCGGTCAGGTCGGTGTACTCGACGGCGGGCGCCGCGGCCGTCGTCGTCGGGTCGCCACCCGCTCCCGATGCCGGCGACCCACCGTCGCCGCCGCACGCGGCCACGAGCCCCATCGAGGCCACCAGCGCGGCGCCTGCGACCAACCATCGCCTCGTGTTCGTCATGGACGACGACTGTAGCGATCGGGACACCCTCGGCAACTCCGCCTCGTGTCACTGCTAGAACGACGGCGTGACCCCACCGCCCCGAGGCCCCGCCAGCGCACTGGTGCTCGGCGGCGGTTCCGACATCGCCGCCGCGATCGTGGCCGCACTCGAACCGCACGGACTCCAACGGGTCGTGCTCGCCGCACGCGACCCCGAGGCGGCCGTGGCGTCGGCCCGCACGATGTTGCCCACCCTCGATCTGCACGGTGCGCAGTGGGATGCCCTCGACGTCGAGGGAACGGACCGCCTCGTCGGCGAGTGCGAGCGGCTCGTGGGTGTGCCGGACCTCGTCGTGTGCGCCGTCGGGGCGCTCGGCCACCACGCCGGCCGATCGATGTCCGCGACCGAGGTCGACCTGATGGTCCGCACGAACTTCGCCGGACCCGCCGCGGCACTGGCGACGATCGGCGAGTGGCTGGCCCACGGACCGGCCACCCCGTCGGGCGTTCGCACCATCGTGGTGCTCTCGTCGGTCGCCGGGGTGCGACCGCGACGCTCGAACTACGTGTACGGCTCGGGCAAGGCCGGCCTCGACGCCTTCGCCCAGGGGCTCGGCGACGCGCTCGTCGACGACGGCGTCCGGGTGCTGGTCGTCCGACCGGGGTTCGTGCGCTCGTCCATGACCGAGGGGCTCGAGCCCGCGCCGTTCTCGACGGTCCCCGAGGTCGTCGGTGACCGGGTGGCCCGGGCCGTCGTGTCAGGCCGCGGCGGCGACGTCGTCGCCGTACCGCCGCTGTTGGGCCCCATGTTCGCCGTGTTGCGCTCGATCCCGCGCCGCTGGTGGCGACGCATCGCCGGCGACCGCTGAACCGGATCGGCGGCCGATGTCGGCGCGAACCACTATCGTCCCGACGTCGAGCATCCAGCAGAGGAGCACACCATGAGCATCGGTCCTGTCGAGTACCTGATCGTCGGGTTCCCCGGCAACAAGTTCAACGGTGACGTCGTCCCCGCCATGCGCCAGCTGGTGGACTCGGGCACCATCCGGATCATCGACCTGCTGTTCATCTCCAAGGACGTCGACGGCAACGTCGAGGCGTTCGAGTTCGAGGACCACCCGGACCTCGCCGCCTACGGCGAGTTCTCCGAGGCGCTCGACGGCCTGCTGAACGACGAGGACATCGAGATGGCCGCCGAGGTGCTCGAACCCAACAGTTCCGCCGCCTTCATCGTCTGGGAGGACCTGTGGGCCAAGGACTTCGCCGATGCCATCCGCGGCTCCGGCGGCGTGATCCTCGCCGGCGAGCGCATCCCGCACGCGATCGTGACCGACGCCATGGCCCAGCTGGGTCTCACCGAGGACTGACGGCACTCCGGCCCGCACTCGTGCGAGGCTGACGCCGAGCACGTGGGTGGATCGCAGCACGCAGCGAACCACTCCACCCAACGAACGATTCAACCCACCGAACCAGGAGACAACATCATGATGCGACGTCGTGTCGGCCGACCCGGACTCGTCGGAACCATGGCCCGAACCGCAGTGGTCGCCGGAACCGCCACCGCCGTCTCCGGCGGCGTGGCCCGCCGCCAGCAGGCCAAGGCCCAGCAGTCCGCCGATGCCCAGGCCTACCAGGAGCAGCAGATGGCGCCGCAGCCGGTCGCTGCGGCCCCTGCCGCCCCGGACACCTCGGACATGGTCGAGCAGCTCAAGGAGCTCGCCTCCCTGAAGGATCAGGGCATTCTCACCGAAGAGGAGTTCGCGGCCCAGAAGGCCAAGCTCCTCGGCAGCTGAGACTCTCGCTGGCCGGTAATTGGCCATAGACAAAGCGATATATCCCGGGTACCGTGGGCGCTGTGAAGAGCGCTGACGTCATTCGAACTGCCCGCACGCGCAGTGGTCTGAGCCAGGCCGAGCTGGCGCGCCGCGCTGGTACGAGCCAGCCGGTCATCTCGGCCTACGAGCACGGCCGTCGAGACGCAACGGTCGAGACCCTTCGCCGACTGGTTGCTGCGACAGGTGAGCAGCTGCAGTTGCGGCTGG
>CAJBIS010000122.1 GCA_903953195.1 uncultured Actinomycetes bacterium | reverse complement strand
GCTCGGCGCCCAGCTCGACGGCGACGTCAAGATCGCGACCACCCAGGACGGCGTCAAGACGTTCGCGCTCGTCGGCCTGTTCGGACTCGGGCCAGACGGATCACAGTCCGTCGGCGCGCGCCCGATGTTGTTCACCACGCCCGAGGCGCAACGACTCGTCAACCAACCCGACCAGTTCAACTACATCGTCGTCGCCGCCGAACCCGGCGAGTCACAGGAGACACTCACTCAACGCCTGTCCACCGCGCTCCCCGACTGGCAGGTGCTCACCGGCGAGGCGTTCACCGCAGAGAGCCAGCAGCAGATCTCGCAGTTCGTCGGCATCCTCGAGGTGTTCGTCAGCGTCTTCGGCTACGTGGCGCTGTTCGTCGCGATCTTCATCATCTACAACACGTTCTCGATCATCATCGCCCAGCGCACGCGTGAGACCGCGTTGCTCCGGGCCGTCGGCGCAACTCGACGCCAGGTCCTGCTGGCCACGCTGCTCGAGGCGGTGGTGGTGGGCGTGATCGCCGCGGTGCTCGGCCTCATCACCGGCGTCATCCTGGCGGCCGGCCTGCTGCGCCTGCTCAGCGGGTTCTTCACGATCAACTCGTCGGTGCCCGGCATCACGCTCCCCGTCGTGCTGCTCGCTGCACTGATCGGCGTCGGCGTCACGGTCCTGTCGGCCGTCATCCCGGCGCTGCGGTCGAGCAAGGTCCCACCGATCGCCGCCATCAGCGACGTGAGCGTCGACCGGGCCGACCTGTCGACGTCCCGCAAGGTGTGGGGTGCCCTGCTGGTCCTCGGTGGCATCGCACTGATCGGCACCGGACTGGCGCAGACCGGACCGAACCCGCTGTTCCAGGTCGGTGCCGGCGCCGCCGCGATCCTGGTGTCGGTGGCCGTGATCCTCGGGCCGCTCCTCGCTGCACCCGCCAGCCGTCTGCTGGCCCGGCCCTTCTCCACGGGCGGCCGTGTCACGGGCCGGATCGCCGGTGAGAACGCCGCCCGCAGCCCGAAGCGCACCGCTGCGACCGCCGCGGCACTCACGATCGGCGTGACGCTCGTGACACTGATCGCCATCGTCGCCTCATCCATCAAGACGTCCGCCGACGCCGCGATCAACAAGTCGATCAAGGCCGACTTCGTGATCGCCACCGCATCGCTCACCTCGTTCGGCGCGATTCCCCAGGACACCGCGGCGAGGGCCGCGGCCGTGCCGGGCGTGGACAAGGTCAGCCCGGTGCGGTTCACCTTCATCCGACTGCTCGACGCCAAGGCGCAGGCCGATGCGGCGTCGGCACCGGCCACCACCATCCCGGCCGGACAGCTCGGCGCACCGGCCGACGCGCCGGCCGGTGAGGACACGTTCGCGCTCGGCATCGACCCGAACTCGTGGTTCGACGTCGTGAACGCCGGCGAGCTCCAGGGCAGCCCGCAGGACCTCGTCGCCGGCACGATGGCCGTCGACCTCAGGACCGCCACGGAACGGGGGTGGCAGCTCGGTGACGTCATTCCGACGTACTTCGTGGCCACCGGCCAGCAGCCGTTGACGTTGGCGCTCATCTACTCCGAGCCCGTGGGTCAGGCCGGGATCTGGCTCCCACTCGAGACGTACGTGCCCAACGCCCTGCCGTTGTTCAACGTCGACAACCAGATCTACGTCCTCGATGCACCGGACGCCGACTCGGCGCAGGTGCGCAGCGATCTCGAGGCGCTCGTCGCCGATCTGCCCACCGTGCAGGTGCAGGACCTGCAGGAGTACATCAAGTCCCAGACCGGTCCGATCAACACGTTCCTCGCGATCGTGTACGGGCTGCTCGGACTGGCGATCGTGATCGCGCTGATCGGCATCGCGAACACGCTGTCGTTGTCGGTGCTGGAACGCACCCGCGAGCTCGGTCTGCTCCGGGCCGTCGGGATGACGCAACGACAACTCAAGCGGACGATCCGCCTCGAGGCCGCGATCATCGCGGTGTTCGGCACGCTCATCGGACTGGTGATCGGCATCCTGTTCGCGATCGCCCTCACCATCGCCATCTCGGCGGACAACCCCAACGTGTTGACGTTCCACCTGCCGGTCGCACAGCTGATCGTGATCACGGTGGTCGCCACGCTCGCCGGCATCGTCGCCGCCTGGCTGCCGGCTCGCCGGGCCGCCCGCATGAACGTGCTCGACGCCGTCTCGTCGACGTGAGCCACGATCCGGCCGACCTGCCTCCGGAGGCGCTCGAGTTCCTTCGGGAACGGGCGCTCGCGTCGCTCACGACGATCCGACCCGACGGCACCCCGCACGTCGTGCCCGTCGGGTTCTCGTGGGACGACGCGGCCGGTGTGGTCCGCATCATCACGTTCGACCCGTCGACGAAGGTCGCCAACGTCAGACGAACGGGGCGCGCCGCCGTGTGTCAGCTCGACGGTCCCCGATGGATCACGCTCGAGGGTCAGGCCGAGGTGACCGCCGACCCGGACCGAGTGGCTGCCGCGGTCGCCGGGTACGCAGCCCGCTACCGGGATCCGGCGGAGCGGGCGAACCGGGTGGCGATCGAGATCGCGGTCAGCCGGGTGCTGGGGCGTTGGTGAGGCGCTCGACGGCGGCCTTCGCCTGACGCAGCCCGACGAACTGGCCGATCACGGACGCGAACACCGCGACGAAGAACCCGATCTGTCCGACGATGTTGTCCAGCCCGGACACCACAATGACGAGTCCGCCGAGCACCGTCACGGCACCGCCGAGGCCGACCGAGGTGGCCATCGCCTGGTGCGCCTCGAACCACGCCTCCTCCGACGTGCGGGCCCACGGCCGGAGGATGCCCCACCGGCTCCCGAACGCGAGGCGGCGCTGCGACATCAGCCAGGCCATCCACAACCAGGCCGCGCCGATCCCGACCCACAGCAGCCCGAGGAAGATGCTCACTGGATCGATTTCAGCTGACGGTACGGATGTCCGCGCTCGACCAGTACGCCCGCATCTCGGTGATCAGTCCGTCGTCGTTGAAGGTGAACACGTCGATGATGTCGACCTCCATCACGCTCCCACCCAGCTGCGAGCGGGCCTGGAGCGGCACCGCCGCCCACTCGCCCACCGCCCGGACCGGTCCGGTGACCAGCAGTTCCATGGAGTCGAGCATCTCGTGGGTGCCGGCGAAGAAGGTCCGCACGGCATCCCGACCATGGTGCGCGGGTGCGTCGACCGGGTCGAGCAGCACGGCGTCATCGGCGAACAGTGCGGCCACGGCATCCACGTCGCCGGCGGAGTGCGCCGCCGCGTACCGGCGAACCGTGTCGGTCATCTCGTCAGGAGTCGGCATGACCTGAGCGTAGCGATCAGGCGGACACGGCGGCAGCGATGTCCTCGGGCGATGCGCCACCGGGCCAGCGCTGCGTGACCTTCCCGTCCTCGATCAGCACCAGGTACGGCTGCGCCGGCACACCGAAGGCCGACCACGAGTCG
>CAJBIS010000121.1 GCA_903953195.1 uncultured Actinomycetes bacterium | reverse complement strand
GTACTCGCGCATGATGAGCAGGTCCCAGCGAAGTCCGTAACGGTCCAACCAGCCGAGCGTCTGCGGCCGGACTCGAATCGGCCGGGCCGTCAGCAGGACGACCTGCAGGTCGGACTCGAGCACCTCGAGCAGCCGGGCGACCTCGGCGATCAGGTCGTCATCGCCGCACGCCTGGAAGAACGCCTCCCAGTCCCGATACGGAAACTCGAGGAAGTGCTGGCGAGTGCTGGCGTCGGAGAGCACTCCGTCCATGTCGAAGACCACCGCTGCGGTGCCCGGACGCGGCTCATCCCGCCACAGCCAGTTCTCGAACGTCGGGTCCTCGATCGCCACGCAGGCAGCAGGTTACCGACCCGGGAGCCCGGACGGTTGCGGCCACTCGGCTCGAAGGGCCGCCATGTCCTCGGCCGACGGCAGACCCCAGGCGTCGGCGTAGTCGACCGAGGCCTGCAGCGACGTCGTCGGCCGGCCCGGATCGAGCAGCGCGAGCTGATCGGGGCGGATCAACCCCGGATGGTCGTGCCCGCACGCCCGGGCCAGTCGCAGCAGTTCGTGACGCAGCGTCGCCAGGTAGTTCGCGGCGCGTACGAACTTCTGGTCGGGGTGCAACCCACGCTCCAGACGTCTCGACTGCGTGGCCACGCCGGTCGGGCACCGTCCCGTGTGGCAGCGCTGCGCCTGGATGCACCCCACCGCGAGCATGGCCTCGCGCCCCACGTGGACGAGGTCGCAACCCAGCGCCATCGCCGCCGCCGCCCGGTCCGCGAGGCCGAGCCGGCCGCCGCCGATGAACACGACCTGTTCGTGGAGGTCGCGTTCCGCGAAGCAGCGGTAGACGCGTGGGAACGCCCGGAGGAACGGCAGGGCGACGTGGTCCGCGAACACGAGCGGCGCCGCGCCCGTCCCGCCCTCGCCGCCGTCCACGTTCACGAAGTCCGGTCCACCGCCGGTCGCCGCCATCCGGCCGGCCAGCTCGACCCAGAACCCGGTCTCGCCCACCGCCGACTTGATGCCCACCGGGAGTCCCGTCGCGTCGGCGAGCCGTTCGGTGAACTCGATGAGCCCGTCGACGTCCTCGAAGGCGGAGTGCCGATTCGGACTCCGACAGTCCTCCCCGACCGGGATCCCGCGGATCGCGGCGATCTCGGGTGTCACCTTCGCGGCGGGAAGCAGCCCGCCCAGGCCGGGCTTCGCGCCCTGCGAGAGCTTGATCTCGATCGCCCGAACCGGGGCCCCGGAGATCGTCGACCGGAGGTGATCGAGTGAGAACGCTCCCGTCGCGTCCCGACAACCGAAGTAGCCGGTGCCGATCTGGAACACCAGGTCCGCACCGTGCAGGTGGTGCGGCGAGATGCCGCCCTCACCGGTGTTCTGGTAGCAACCGACCGACGCCGCTCCCCGGTTCAGCGCCTCGATCGCCGCTCCCGAGAGTGCACCGAAGCTCATGCCGGAGACGTTGACGATCGAGTTCGGTCGGAACGCCTCAGCGCGTCCATGGGCGCCGCCGAGCACCTTGGCGCACGGCACCGTGAAGTCCCACGTCGGCGCCGAGGGCTCGCCCACGAGCGGGCGCTGCGGGAACGTCGCCTGCTCGATGATCAGGTAGTCCGGAGTGGCGTCGACCGCGTTGTCGGTCCCGAACCCGAACGTGTTGTCCCTCGCGTACGCCGAGGTGTAGATCCAGCGTCGTTCGTCACGGCTGAACGGTTTCTCCTCGTCGTTGCTGGTCAGGATGTACTGGCGCAGCTCCGGGCCGAACGACTCGAGCACGTAGCGGAAGTGCCCGACGACCGGGAAGTTCCGCAGGATCGCGTGCCGTTGCTGAGTGACGTCGTAGATCGCGACACCCAGCACGATCAGCCCGATGATCGCGAGGATGACCAACAGCAGCGTCACACCGGTGACGCTACCGGCGAGCCGTCGCGTGTCGTCGCGGACTCGGGGCTCGCCGTGTCGTTGCGGACTCGGGGCTCGCCGTGTCGTTGCGGACTCGGGGCTCGCCGTGTCGTTGCGGACTCGGGGCTCGCCGTGTCGCAACGCTCGCCCACGGCTGGGCGATCTGCGGGGACTCAGAAGCTCTGGTCGAGCACCGCCACGTCCGGGGCGCTCACGACGCGGTCCTCAACGAACTCACGGTCACGGATGAAGAGCACGTTCTTCGACTCGGCCGCGGTGCCGTCGGACCCGGACAGCGCCCGGCCGAGCGGGTCGTAGCTGAGCGGCTCGAAACCGACGTCACGCAGCAGTTCGACAACACGGACGTCATCGAAGCCATAACGGCGGCCTCCGCCGTTGAGTTCCGCGATCACCGCCCGCAGTCCGGGGCGCTCGAGCGTCCGGGTCGCACCCTCGAGGACCGGCAGCTCGAACCCCTCGACGTCGATCTTGATCAGCGCGGGGTCCTCGCCGTGCAGCGCCGTGTCGAGCGTCGTCACCTCGACGGACATCCCGGTGTCCGTCTCCGCCCCGGGTGCGGCCACATGGTTCATGGCGTCATCGCCTGTGGTGAAGGTGATCCGACCCCCGGTCGCGGCGACGCCACCGTTCACGCAGGTCACCAGCGCGTCGATGCCGTTCAGCCGGACGTTCTCCTCGAGCCGCTCGAACGTCGAGGGGATGGGTTCGAAGGCGACGGTACGAGCACCGATGACCGAGCTCGCGAGGATCGTGAACGACCCGGCGTTGGCGCCCACGTCGACGAACAGGTCGGCGGGACGGAGGAAATGGAGCAGAAAGCCCATGTCCTCGAACTCGTGGAGGCCGTTGTAGATGTTCCCGGTGAGGCCCCGTTCCCCCTGACCGACGAGGAACTGCGACCCGTTGACCCAGTCGTGGACGACGCGCCCCGGAACCAGGCGACTCCCGACCTGCCACTTCGCGAAGCGAACCAACGCGCTGGTTCGGCGACTCCGGTTCAGCGGCGCGTCGGTGATGAACCGATACGTGTTCAGGAGCGACATGCCGGACATTCAGACGACCGGCTGCAACGCGTGTGCGTCGAACACCTCATGCACACGGGCATCTCAGTCGTCGTCAGCAGCGGACGCGGCGCGATCCCGGATCGCCTCGACGACGTTCGCATCGGCGAGTGTCGTCGTGTCGCCGAGCTCGCGGCCCTCGACGACGTCGCGGAGCAGCCGGCGCATGATCTTGCCGGACCGGGTCTTCGGGAGGTCCGGGACGATGATCACCGCCCGCGGGCGGGCGATCGCGCCGAGCTTGGTGGCCACGTGCTGGCGGATGGCCTCACGGAGATCGTCCGAGGCCTCGAAACCCGACCGGATGATCACGTATCCGACGATGGCCTGGCCGGTCGTCGGATCCGTGGCGCCCACCACCGCGGCCTCGGCCACGGCCTCGTGGTCGACGAGCGCGGACTCCACCTCGGTGGTCGAGATCCGGTGGCCCGACACGTTCATCACGTCGTCGACCCGACCGAGCAGCCAGAGGTAGCCGTCCTCGTCGATCTTGGCGCCATCACCCGCGAAGTACCGGCCCTCGAAGCGGGACCAGTAGGTGTCGCGATACCGCTCGGGGTCCCCCCAGATCCCACGCAGCATCGACGGCCACGGCGTCGTCAGCGTCAGGTACCCGCCACCCTCGGCCACTGGTCGGCCCTCGTCGTCGACGAGCTCGGCACCGATTCCGGGGAGCGCGCGACACGCCGAACCGGGCTTGGTGGTGGTGAGGCCCGGGAGCGGCGTGATCATGTGCGCCCCGGTCTCGGTCTGCCACCACGTGTCGACGATCGGACACTGCTGCGAGCCGATGTTGATGTGGTACCACATCCACGCCTCGGGGTTGATCGGCTCGCCCACGCTGCCCAGCACCCGCAGCGACGACAGGTCGTGACGGGCCGGCCAGTCGGCGCCCCACTTCATGAACGTCCGGATGGCGGTCGGCGCCGTGTAGAGCTGCGTCACGCCGTAGCGCTCGATGATGTCCCAGAGCCGGTCCTTGTCCCAGCCGGCCGGGTCGTCGCCGGTCCGCAGTTCGGCCCGGGGCGTGTCCGGTGTTCCCTCGTACATGACCGAGGTCGCGCCGTTGCACAGTGGCCCGTAGACGATGTAGCTGTGGCCCGTCACCCAGCCGACATCGGCCGCACACCAGTAGACGTCGGTGTCGGGCCGCAGATCGAACACCGCCCGGTGCGTCCACGCCGCCTGGGTGAGGTACCCGCCCGTGGTGTGCATGATGCCCTTCGGCTTCGCCGTCGTCCCCGACGTGTACAGCAGGTAGAGCAGCTGCTCGCTGTCCACCGGGACCGGCGGGAACGTCGGGTCAGCGGTCGACATCAGGTCGTCCCACCAGTGGTCCCGCCCGTCGGTCATGGCCACATCGCCGCCACAGCGGTCGACGACGACCACGCTCCGGACCGTCGGACAGTCGGCGACGGCCACGTCGACGTTCGGCTTCAGTGGGAAGGGCGAGCCGCGGCGGTAGCCGGCATCGGCGGTGATGACCGCGACCGCTCCGGCGTCGTTGATCCGGTCGATCAACGAGTCGGGGCTGAATCCGCCGAACACGACCGAGTGGGCGGCGCCGATGCGGGTGCACGCCAGCATGGCGACGACGGCCTCGGGGATCATCGGGAGGTAGATGCACACGCGGTCGCCGAGTCCGACGCCGAGGCGGTCGAGCACGCTCGCGCAACGGGCCACGTCGTCGCGGAGTTCCGCGTAGGTGATCGTGCGCGTGTCGCCCGGCTCACCCTCCCAGTGGAACGCCACCCGGTCACCGCGGCCGGCCTCGACGTGCCGATCGAGGCAGTTGTACGACACGTTCAGCTTCCCGCCCACGAACCACTCCGCGAACGGGAGCTCCCAGTTGAGTGCGGTGTGGAACGGCTCGTCCCAGCTGATCAGCTCCCGGGCCTGCTCGGCCCAGAACACGGCCGGATCCGCGTCCGCCGTGTCGTAGATCGACGGGTCGCTCACGACGGCGGCGGCGGTGAACTCCTCGCTCGGCGGGAAGGTCCGGCCCTCGTGGTAGTAGTCCTCGATCGTCGCGTGGTCGGCGTCGGTCATCGGTCCCCCGGTGGTCGCTCGTTGGAGCCCACCACCGTAGCGGCGGGCCGTCCGAACGACGCCGCCGAACACCCCGACCCACCCGTTCTGTGTCGTGGGGGGGGGGGGGG
>CAJBIS010000120.1 GCA_903953195.1 uncultured Actinomycetes bacterium | reverse complement strand
TGTAGTAGAGCCCGGCGTAGTGCGCGCCCCATGCGACAGACAGGAACCACGGATGGTTCTCCATGCAGAATGCGATGTGGTCACCCGGCGACAGCCCCAACTCGGCGAACAGACGGGCGATGCGCGTCGCCCGGTCGTGGAGTTCGGCGTACGTCACCGTCTCGCCGGTGGCGGCCATCACGTAGGCCACCGCGTCGGGGTGCGTCGCGGCGTGGGTGCCGGGGTACAGGACGTCGTCGCTCATGCGACGCGACCGTACTCGTCGCATCCGTCACCGTCATCGGCTCCGGACCCGGGGCCGGAACCTCGTGGGTGAACCGGAGTGGTTCCGCTCGCTGGTCGCCGGAGCCGACCCCGATCTCGAGGCCACGATCACGGCCATCACCACGTACGGCCGTCCCGAGATCGCCGCCGCGGAGGTGTCGGACGCGCTCGATCGGCTGGCCGACTCCGTGGACGCCGCGGACACCGATGCGCTCATCGCGGCGCTGTTCGGTGCGGGGCGCCTCCGTGGTGACCGCATGGGCTACCAGCATCCCGACAACAACCTGCTGGACCGGGTGCTGGCGCGGGGCCTGGGCATCCCGATGTCGCTCACGGTGGTGGCGGTGCTGGTGGGCCGACGGCACGGGCTGGAGCTCGGCGTCGCTCCACTGCCGGGGCACATCCTCGCCACGACGGGGACGGGGGTCCTGTACGACGTGTTCGCCGGCGGCGAGCGACTCGACGTCGACGGGGCGCGGGTGCGCCTCGAGACGATGTTCGGCCCGGCGCTGCCGTGGCGCGACGAGGCCGTCGAGCCTGCCGACACGATGACCATCACCCGACGCTGGGTGGCGAACCTGACGAATGCGAGCGCCACCACCGGCGATCGCAGCTCGTTGCTGCGGGCGCTCCGCCTCGAGTCCTGCCTCACGCCGGCCGATCCGTCACGGCGGATGCTCGTCGCCAGACTCCTCGAGCAGACCGGAGCGTTCGACGAGGCGGCGAGCGAACTCGAGGCGCTCGCGACGGACGGGCTGATCGACGATCCCGACGACGCGGCGGAACTGGTTCGGCGCGGCGCGGCGCTCCGGGCCCGACTCAACTGAGCTCGCCCGGTCGCCCGGTCGCCCGGTCACTGAGTTGCCGGCGCGCTACGTTGCCCGCATCGGGCGAGTGCGCAGGGGCGACCTCGTCGACGACCGAGCAGAGCAGGAGTGCCGCTGTGTCCACCTCCACCGTGACGTCCACCAGCCAGGATCCGGACGAGACGCTCGTCGCCGAGCGCGTCGAGGCGCTGATCGCCGAACACGACCCGGCCACCACCGGGGAACAGGCGTTTCTCGAGGCGCAGTACGACGCCGGTCTGGCGTGGGTGCACTTCCCCGAGGGCTGGGGCGGCCTGGGCGTGTCGCCGAAACTCCAGAAGCTGGTGATCGAGGCGGTGGGGCGAGCCGGAGGTCCGATCGGCGGTGCCCGCAATCCGATCGGTTACGGCATGTGCGCGCCGGCCGTCGTCACCCACGGGACCGATGCCCAGCGTGAGCTGCTGCGCTCCCTGTTCTCGAACGAGCACATCTGGTGCCAGCTCTTCTCCGAACCCGGCGCCGGCTCGGACGTCGCGTCGCTGGCCATGAAGGCGGTGCGCGACGGCGACGAGTGGATCGTGAACGGACAGAAGGTCTGGACGACGCTCGCCCACATCTCGCGCTACGGCCTGCTGATCGCCCGAACCAATCCGGATGTCCCCAAGCACCGCGGCATCACGGCGTTCATCGTCGACATGGAGGCCGAGGGCGTCGAGGTCCGCCCGCTGCGGCAGATGACCGGCGAGGCCGAGTTCAACGAGGTGTACTTCACCGACGTCAGGATCCCCGACGCCATGCGCCTCGACGACGAGGGGCAGGGTTGGGGCGTCTCGATCACCACCCTCATGAACGAGCGGGTGTCGATCGGTGGCGGCACACCGCCCCGCGGTTCCGGTCCGATCGGCCAGCTGGTCGACCTGTGGCACAAGCAGGGGTCCGACGACCGGGTCATGCGGGACGCCGTCACGCGGCTCTGGATCCAGGCCGAGGTGAACCGTCTGACGAACCTCCGCGCCGCGTCCAATCGCAAGGCCGGCACGCCCGGTCCCGAGGGTTCGGTGGCGAAGCTGGCCATGGCGGAGCTCAACAAGGCGATCTACGAGCTCGCGCTCGACATCATGGGGGCCGAGGGCATGACCTACGGCTCGTACGAACTCGTGCGTCCCCGGCACGCGCTCTTCACCGACGACCTGCACAAGAACTTCCTGCGGGCGCGGGCGAACTCGATCGAGGGCGGCACCTCGGAGGTGCTGCGCAACATCCTCGGCGAGCGCGTGCTCGGGTTGCCGGGTGACGTGCGGGTCGACAAGGAGCTGCCGTGGATCGAGGTCCCGCGCTCCTGAGCCGGATCGGGGCGCGTGCCGTGAGGCTCTAGCCTCGGCCCCATGGCCCGTCGCACCAAGATCGTCACCACCATCGGCCCGGCGTCCGATTCGCCGGCGGTGCTCCGTCGTCTGATGGCGGCGGGAATGGACGTCGCCCGGATCGGCCTGGCCCACGGGACGCTCGACGAGGCCCTGGTGCGGTACCGAGCGGTGCGTGCGGTCAGCGAAGAGGTCGGTCGGCCGGTCGGGATCATGGTCGACCTCCCCGGCCCGAAGGTGCGGCTCGCGTCGTTCGGGACGGATCCCGTGCTCCTCGCCACCGGTTCGACCGTCGAGCTGGTTCCCGGCCGGCCGTCGTCGGACTCCTCGACGCTCGGGGTCGACTACGAGGACCTGCTCGGTGACGTCCACCCCGGCGACCTGCTCGCCGTCGGCGACGGCAGCGTGTCGCTGCAGGTGGAGTCGGTGTCCGCCACGAGCGCCACGGCGCTCATCTCCCACGGCGGGATGACGCAGGGCCGGCCGGGCCTGCACGTCCCGTCGGATCGCCTGCGCATCACGTCGCCGACCGATGAGGACCTGCGGTTCCTCGACGCCTTCGTCGACCACGGTGTCGACATGGTGGCGGTGAGTTTCGTCCGCTCGGCGCACGATCTGCGTCGCCTGGGCACCGAACCGCACCCACGCGGGCCGCTGGTGATCGCGAAGATCGAGACACGGGCTGCGGTGGAGAACCTCGAGGGCATCATCGAGGCCGCCGGCGCCATCATGATCGCCCGCGGTGACCTCGGGACCGAGTTGGGCATCGACGAGCTGCCGCACCTGCAGAAGCGCATCACCCGGGACTGCATCAGCGGCGGCAAGCCGGTGATCACCGCGACGCAGATGTTCGAGTCGATGATCACCTCACCGGCACCGACGCGGGCCGAGGTGTCCGACGTGGCGAACGCCATCTTCGACGGGACCTCGGCGGTCATGCTGTCGGCCGAGACCGCCGTCGGGGCCGATCCCGTCAACACGGTGGCGACCATGGCCCGGGTCGCCGAACGCGCCGACCAGGAGTTCGACTACGAGGGGTGGGCCCGGCGCATCCGGCACCTCCGACGATCCGCAGTGGGGGAGTCGATCGAGGCCCGCGTGACCGACGCGATGACCGCGGCGACCTGGCGCGCCGCCACCGAGATCGGGGTCGCGGCGATCATCTGCATCACCGACTCCGGCTTCACGGTGCGCTCGACGGCGCGGTTCCGTCCGGCGATGCCGATCATCGCGTTCAGTCCGGACGATCGCACGATGCGCCAGCTGACGTTGAGCTGGGGTGCGGTGCCGCTGCACGCCGCCGGTCGCGTCCACAGCCTCGAGCTGATGGACGACCTCATCATCGCCGCCCGTGACTCGGGGCATGTACAGCCCGGTGACCTGGTCGCGGTGCTCGCCGGTGCCGGCAACCGCACGATGAAGGCGACGGACGTCCTGCGCCTCACGCGGGTTCCCTGAGCGGGTGGCCGACCCGGGGAGCAGGGCGGCTGCTGTCGTCGACGGCCTGTCGGTGCGCAGGTGGCGCTCGTCGAGCCCGACCGACACGTGCGTGGTGCTCGTGCACGGGGCGATGGACCGGGGCGCGAGTTTCTCTCGGGTCGTCCGACGCCTCGAGGGTGTCGACGTCGTCGTGTACGACCGTCGCGGGTACGGCGAGTCGCAGGTCGGCGGGGCGCGAGCCGACCGGCCGGCGACGCTGGCACAGCACGCGCAGGATCTCGTCGGCGTGTCGCACTGG
>CAJBIS010000119.1 GCA_903953195.1 uncultured Actinomycetes bacterium | reverse complement strand
CACGAGCTCGAGGGCCTGGCGGGCGGGGCGGGGTCGGTGCGCGGTTCGGGCGGGATGGCCTCCAAGCTCGCCGCGGCGAAGATGGCGTCGTGGGCGGGGGTGCGCGCCGTGATCGCGGACGCCGGCCGGCCCGAGGTCGTGCGGGACGCACTCGCCGGCGTCAGCGGGACCGGGACCACGGTGTTGCCGCGCCCCGCCGGGCTGAGCGCCCGCAAGCTGTGGATCGCGTTCGCGCTCCCGGCCGAGGGGGCCGTGACCGTCGACGACGGTGCCGCCCGTGCGCTGGCCGGTGGCGGGCGATCGCTGCTCGCCGCCGGCGTCGTGGGTGTCGAGGGAGTCTTCGACGCGCAGGCCGCCGTCGAGATCGTCGACGCCGACGGTCGGGCGGTCGCCAAGGGGATCAGCAGCGTGTCGGCCGCAGACCTGGCGGCGATGGCCGGCCAGCGGTCGTCGGACCTGGCCGGAGGCTCGGGTGAAGTCGTCCACGTGGACGACCTGGTGGTGCTCCCCGGGCGCTGATCCCGGGACCGGGCGGTGGCTCCGCCGGTCGGACTCAGCCGGCGGCGGGGGGTTCCTCGGTCGCCGCAGCGGTGCCGTCGCCCCCTGCCGTCGCCGTGGTTCCCGTGGCAGGGGCCGACTCGCCGATGCCGAGCTTCGAGCGGATCTCGGACAGCCGGGCCTGGGCCTCGACGTTGACCGCCGCCTGTTCGATCTCGACCATCTTCGACTCGACCGACATGTCCTGGATCTCGGCCATGCCCTTCGCCTTCGCGTAGCGGGTCTCGATCTTCTCCTTGACCTCGGCGAGGGTGGGCACGTCGTCGCCGACCTGCTCGCTGAGCGACGCCATGGCGGTGTTCATCTGCTCCTGCATCTTCGCCTGGTCGAGCTGCGACAGCAGCTGCTGCTTCTCGGCGAGCTTCTGCTGCAGCACCCGGGAGTTCTGCTGCACCGCCGCCTTGGCCTGCTCGGCCGCCTGTGTCGCCTGCAACGACATGGTCTTCAGGCCCTCGATGTCGCGTTCCTTGGCGATGAGCTGGTTGGCGAACGCCTCGGCGGCCGTCGTGTACTCGGTGGCCTTCGCGGTGTCGCCGGAGCGTGTGGCCTCATCGGCCATGAGCACGGCCTGCTGGGCGTTGCGGTTCAGCTTCTCGAGTTCCGCCATGGCCTCGTCGAGGCGCATGGCCGTCTGCTTCTGGTTGGCGATCACGTTGGCGGCCTGTTCCTTGAGCCGCCGGTGCTGGTCCTGGGCCTCGGTGATGGCCTGTTCGAGCTGCACCTTCGGGTCGGCGTGCTCGTTGAAGAGGCTGTTGAGCTTGGCCCCGAGGTACTTCCAGAACTTCTTGATGGACTTCAGCATGCGGATCTCCTCCACCCAGAGCGGCCGACGCCGCACACCCGGTACGGCCCACGCCGCGCCCGAGATCCTACCCGGCCATGGACCGGCCCCGACCCCGCCAACCGCGACGGAGGCGGTCCACCGCCGGCTCGAACCCCTGCGGGCGGAACACGAACGTCGCCGGGATGAACACGCCGAGCGCCACCGCCAGGCCGACGATCACGTTGAACAGCGCCCGGTCCGGTGTGACCGGCCAGATGAACGCGTACACGACGGTCAGGGCGACGGCCACGCAGGCACCGACGGCCAGCGACCGGCCGAGCGCTCCGAACGTCGCCCGGTCGAGCACACCACCCACCTTGCGCTGGAGGACCACCAGGGCCACGACGACGATGAGCCAGTAGGACAACGAGTAGGCGAGTGCCAGGCCGGCGGCGCCGAACGCGGCGGTGATCGGGAACATGATCACGACGTTGACGACGTTCTGGACGAGGTTCAGGAAGAACGGCGTGCGGGTGTCCTTGCGGGCGTAGAAGGCCCGGACGACGAACAGGTACACCGAGAAGGCGGGCAGACCGATCACGAAGGCCTGCAGCATGTCGGCCGTCACGGTGGTGTCCTCGGCGGTGAAGTTGCCACGCTGCAGGAAGAGCTTGATGAGGGGCACCGCAAGGAACCACACACCGACGGTCGCGGGAATGAGGAACGTGAGCAGGAGGCTGGCACCCTCGCGGAACTTGGCCCGGAAGCGCTGCTCGGCACCGTCGGCCGCGGCCTCGGCGAGCTCGGGGAGTGACGCGGTCATGAGCGACACGGCGATCAGGCCGTGGGGGAGCTGGAAGAAGATGAACGCGTAGTTGAACGCCGAGAGCGCACCCGGCTGCAGGGTGAGGGCAAGGCCCAGGATGATCAGGTAGGCGATCTGGTTGGTGGCGGCGAAGCCGACGACCCAACCGGACACGCGCAGCAGCGACTTCACGGCCGGATGGCGGGGCCGGAACCGCCACTGCAGGTTGATGTCGGACCGCCGGAGGTAGGGGATGAGCGCGAACGCCATGGCGGCCACGCCGATGGTGGTGCCGAGACCGAGCACGTAGATCTGCGCGGTCGACCGGTTCGAGCTCACCCAGTACACGCTGATGAGCGCCGCCGCCGCGGTGATCACGTTCGTCAGCACCGGCGTGAACGCTGGCGGGGCGAAGCGCCGCCGGGCGTGGAGCAGCGCGGTGAAGAGTGTGGTCAGCCCGTAGAACAGAACCTGTGGAATCAGGAGTGCCATGAGGTCGCCGCCGACCGACAGCTGTTCGGCTCGCTGGCTCCCGCTGAGCGGAATGGCGAACAGGGCGTTGATGGCCGGGGCCAGCAGCGTGAGCGTCACGGTCAGAGCGACGATCGCGACGAACGACACCGTGGTGATCACCGATGCCGAGTCGTCGTCCGGGTCGTCGAGACTGCGGACGAACAACGGCACGAGCGTCGAGGAGAGCACCCCGCCGAGGACGAGCTCGTACAGGATGTTCGGCGTGGTGTTCGCCAGGTTGTAGACGTCGGCGAGTTCGCTCAGGCCCAGCGCGGCGGTGAGCGCCGCGACGCGCAGCAGTCCGCTGGCCCGAGACAACGACGTGCCCACCGCAGGGAGCGCGCTGGCTCGCAGCAGACTGCGCGACTTGCGGGCGGCCAGGCCCGCATCACCGCGCTCGGCGCGCACATCCTGTTCGGTCAGGGTGACGAGCGCGTCGTCGTCGCCGACGGCGCCGGCGTACGCGACCTCGTCGGCCAGATGACGCCGGGCGGCGTCGTCGCTCCCGCTCACGCGGTGCCCGAGCCGGTGGCGGTCCCGGGTTCGGTCCCGGGCCCGTCACCGAGCGCGGCACCGGGCGTGCCGCCGGTCTCCTCGATGGCCTGACGCAGCGCCTCCATCTCACCGACGATCGAGTTGATCTCGGTGTCCAGCCCACCCAGCTCGTCGCCCTCCTGCTGCGTGGCGGCGAGTTCGACGGTGCGGGTCACGCTCTCATCGATGCGGGCGTCGAGGACGCGGAGCCGATTCCACGTGGTCTGGATCGTGGTGTCGAGTCGGGTGGCCGAGGCGAACTGGGCCTCGAGCGCGGCGATCACCTGATCGTTGCCCGGCGACGGGGGCATCGCCCGGGCCTGTGCGAGTTCCTGCTGGAGGCTGTTCGTGTCGATGCGGCGGCGGCCGTGCTGCAGTGCGTTCCCGGCGGCCGCCACGCGACCCGCCTCGGCGACCGCCACGTCGAGCCGGCTCCCGAGCTCGTTCAGTCGTTCGCGGAGCGGGCCGGCCCGCAGGCCCGTCATCGCCTCGTCGAACCGGCGACGGGCGGCATGCACTCCGGCGAGACTCTGGCGCCACGGCTCCTGGAGTTGGCGGGGGTTGACGGTGGCGACCGTGGGGTTCCGCGGGACCGCGGCGAGCACCCGTGCCGCCCAGGCGCCGGCGCCGATCGCCACGGCGCCGATGGGGCCGAGTCCGACGGCGATCGCCACGGCGGCTCCGGCTCCGACGGCGACGATCGCCGACGGCGAGGTCATCGCGTTGGCCACCTTGGGGGTCAGGAAGCGGTCGCGGAACGAGGCCATGGTGTGCACAGGCTTGCAGATCGGCGTGCGCCTCGGGTGCGATCCCGGCGGGCGGCCGTGATGGCCCGCTAGAAGTTGCTGACGACCGAGGCGAACACGTCGTTGATGGTGGTCGCGTCGGTCGCCTGGTACGACGTGGCGTTGGACGCCTCGGCGATCTGCTTCAGCTCGGCAGGGTTGGTTCCGGAGCCGTAGGCCACGGTGAAGATCCGCACCGGCTTCGCGTTCTCGCCGTCGCTGGCGCCACGGATCTCGGCCAGCAGCTTCTCGAGCTGGCGCCGGTCGTCCGACGGGGTGCCGTCATCGTTCATGCCGTCCGTCAGCAGGACCACCGCATTGATGCGGGCCGGGTCGTAGGCGCCCAGCAGGTCGTTGAACGAGCCCGACGTGACTCCGTACAACGGCGTGCCGTTCAGCGGGGTCAGGTTCTGCACGGCCTGCTGGAGACGCTCACGGTTGGGGCCGATCGGCTCGAGCGGGCTGAGGTCCATGTAGTCCGCCTGCGAGTCGCCCATGCCGGTGGTGAAGATGCGGAGGCCGACGAGGTCGTCGGCCTTGAACTGGTCCAGGCCGTCGACGACCGCCTGCTTGGCGAGGTCGAGCTTCGTCGGGCCGTTCGGATCCTCGGGGTCGGCCGGATCACCCATCGAGCCGGACACGTCGAGCACGAGCATCACGCGGGCGCCCTTGCGCTGTTGGGCCCACACGTCGAGGAGCTCGTTCATCACCTCGCCGGTCGGCACCTCGAGCAGCGTCTGCGGCTGGTCGGGGTTCACGCCGTTGGCAGGGGTGATCGGGTCGCCGAGCGGCACGTCGGGGTTGCCCGGTCGGAACCCGAACGCCAGCACCTTGCGCTGGTTCTCGGGTGCCATGACGAACTGCTCGAACTGGGTGGCCGCCGTCTTCTGCTGCGGGGTCACCCAGCTGGCATCGAGCGTGTAGAGCGGGTTGTCGGAGAAGAGCGTGCCCTCGGTCGGGTAGATCGCGACCAGCGGGACCCGCGGTGGCCGGGGCTCCTCACCCTGATCGAGGACACCGTCGGGATTCCCGCTGTTGTAGTCGATGACCGACTTCTCCTCGACGGCCACGGCGGACGCGTAGTTGAGTGCCGTGCCGCGCCGGTCGGCCCGGAACCAGTTGTTCAGGAACGTCATGGTGATGTCGCCGTAGTGCACCACGGACGACTCGATGTCGGTGCCGAACTGCACGACCTGCGGGTTGGCCAGGTCCTCGCCGGACAGCCCGGCGGTCTTGCCCGTCGCGGCGTACGTCTGTGCCACGAGTGCCGAGAGGCCCGAGGTGGAGAAGTTCGGATTGGTCTTGCCGAGCTTGAACGCACCCCACTCCGGGTGACCCAGATCGGCCCAGCCGTTCGGGGACTGCGCCAGACGCAGGATGTCGGCCCAGCCGACGGGCTTGTCGGGCCAGCCGAGCGCCTCGGCCATGGGCTTCGGCATGGCGATGACGAGCGGCGTCAGCATGAACGAGGTCGGATCGTCCGAGACCATCGGGGGCTGACCCTCGGCCGCCAGTCGTGCGTTCAGGATCTGACCCCAGGACGTGGAGGCGGGCGACCAGATGGTGGGCTGCGGGCCGTCGGTGGTGGGGTTCCACCCCTGCGCCAGTGCCGTGGTGGCCGCGCCCGATGACTTCTTCTGCACCTGCACGTCGATGCAGGTGCCGTCGACGGCGGCGCCGGATGCGTTGAACGACTTCGCGAGCTCGCCGAGCAGCTGGATCTTCTCGGAGCTCACGGCGACGTCGACGGGGATGCACTCGGAGCGGCGTGTCGAGGTGCCCTGTGACGAGTCGGTGCCCGACGAGCAGGCGGTGGCGGCGAGGGCCACGGCGGCGACGGCGGCGACGAGCGCGACCGCCCGGCGGGTACGACGACGATTCACGGCACTGCCTCCCAACGCTGGCGCAGGTACTCGAGCGCACCCGCTGAGGGCAGCCCCGGGGAGTCACCGGTCGGCGGTCCGCCGCCGATCCCGGCGGCGGGCGGCTGTCCGGCGACCCGCCAGCCGTCGCGGGCCAGCGCAGCACCGACTCCGTCACCGCCGAGCGCGTCGAGCAGGTCGCCCGCATCGCCTCCGGCGGCAGGAGTCAGGGTCACCTCGGCACTCACCATGGGCTCAGGGTAGAGGAGGCGTGTGTCACTGCGTCCCGCGGCCCGGGCCACGGCGGGGCCGGCGGCCGACTCGAGTGCACCGACGGCGCCGAAGGTCGCCGGCGCGACGAGGAACCGAGCGAGCGGGTCGTTGGATGCCGAACCGCTGCGCTTGGCCTGACCGGCGAGCTGGTCGAACCAGGTGGAGACCACGGGGTCGTCCAGGTCGTTGCGGGCCCAGATCGCCGGGAGCCCGTTGGCCGCCGTCTGTGACGACACCGCCTGCGACCACACCACCAGACCGGCGCCGGTCTCCGGCGGCGCCAACCCGGGGCGCACCGCACCCCATGACGGCTGTCCACCGGCCTCGGTCCACGGACGACCGGCGAACCCGCCGATGCACGCCCACGTGACACCACTCGGACACGCGCCCTGCAGCGCGGCGGCCCGGTCGTCGGCGGCGACGATCACGGCGGGGGAGCGACCGAGCACCGCGCTCGGGGCGCCGAGGTTGAGCGCTGGCGCACCGGCCGCGGCGCGGTTGTCGGCGACGATCGCCGCCCACGGTCCGGCGGCCAACCAGCCGTCGGCGTCGAGCGCGGTCACCTGTGGGTTGCTGAGCCGATCGGCGGTCACGGCCTCGTCCTCGATGCGGAACGTCACCGACGGCGACTGCGACGCGAGTTCATCGCACACTCGACGGAGCTCGCTGCCGCAGATGACCGTGGTGGCACCGTCACCGGACACGTCCGCGCCACCGGATGCCTCGCCGTCGAGCGACCGGCGGAGCACGATCGCGCCCGCGACCAGACCGATGGCCACCAGGACGGCCACGAGACGCTTCACGAGGTGGCCTCATCCTCGAGCGTCTCGGGCAGGTCCTCGGCGACGAGCGTGGTCAACTCCTCGGTGGTCGGCTCCGAGTCGCTGCGCATCAGCCGGCTCGCGTGGCGGTTCACGGCGTCCTCGAACAGGTTGCGTGCGAGCCGGGCGTTGCCGAATCCCTCGGTCCGCGGCGCGGCGTCGAGCAGCGTGCGCAGTCGGGCGACGGCTCCGTCGTCGAGTTCGTAACGCTGCTTCTCGCCCAGGTCGACGACGATCTGCGTGAGCTCGTCGGTGGAGTAGTCGGGGAACTCGATGATCGTCGGGAACCGCGAGCGCAGTCCGGTGTTCGCGTCGAGGAACGCCTGCATCTCGTCGCGGTAACCGGCGACGATGAGCACCACCCGGTCGCGGCGGTCCTCCATGAGCTTCACGATCTGGTCGATCGCCTCGCGCCCGAAGTCGTTCGGCCCGCCGCGGGCCAGCGAGTACGCCTCGTCGATGAACAACACGCCCTCATCGGCCTCGTCGAACCGTGTGGTCACCAGCGGTGCGGTCTGCCCGACGAATCCGGCGACCAGTCCCGACCGGTCGACCTCCACCAGATGGCCGCGGGCCACGACACCGAGGCTCCGGTAGATCCGGGCCAGCAGTCGGGCGACGGTCGTCTTGCCCGTTCCCGGGTTGCCGGTGAACACCAGGTGCAGCGACGTCTCCATGGTCGGCAGGTCGCGGGCGGAGCGCAGCTGTTGGACCCGCAGGAAGTCGGCGACCAGGTGCACCCGTTGTTTCACCGGGCTGAGTCCGACCAGGTCGTCGAGTTCGGCCAGCAGGTCCTCGAGCGGCTCCGGCGGCGAGTCGAGCGCCGCGTCGGTCGGTGACGAGGTCGCAGGGCCGGTGCCGCTGGTGGCGGTGCCGGGAACACCGGTGGCCGGCGGACCACCGGCGGCGCCGGGGTGCGTGCGCATGGACGTGAGCATGCGGGTGCGCAACGCCGAGATGGCCTCGAGTTCCGCCTGTGCGGGCACGGCGTCGAGTGAGCTCACCATGTGGGCGACGTCGAGCGCTCGCACGTAGTAGATCCGGGCCAGTGCCGTGCCGTGACGGGCGTCGGCGTCGAGCAGGATGCCGAACAGCACCGAGTCGGACGCCAGCCACGCGCTGCGGCCGGCCAGGCTGCCGCCGTCCCGCAGCTGGGTCGCCGTCGTCAGTGCCAGGTTCGTGCCGACCGGCCGGTCGACGAACGCATCGATGAGTGCGTCGAGTTCGTCATCGGTGTGTCGACCGTCGGCGTCGACCATGGCGGCCGCCAGATCCCAGGCCTCGACGGTGACCAGCGACGCGAAGTCACTGCGGTCCAGGTCCGGCACCCCGTCGGCTGCGGTGCGCAGTGCCACGGTGACGTCGTCGACGAAGGCGCCCACGGCCTCGTCGAGCGGTCCGGTTCCCACGTCCGCCGAGGCTATCGGTAGCCTTGCCCGATGGCCGTCACACCCATTCCGGACCTCGCTCGACGGGCGCACGAGGCGTCACGGGTGCTGGCGACGGCGTCGACCGAGACCAAGGACGCAGCGCTGCTGGCGGCGGCCGACCTGCTCGTCGAGCGCACCGCCGACCTGCTCGAGGCGAACGCCCTCGACGTCGCCGCCGCCGAGGCCGCCGGCACCGACGCCGGGATCGTGGACCGCCTGCGTCTCGACGAGTCACGGGTGGCGGCCATGGCCGCAGGTCTGCGGCAGGTGGCCGGCCTCACCGACCCGGTCGGTCACGTCGTCGACGCGTGGGAACGCCCGAACGGACTGCGGATCTCGCGGGTCCGGGTGCCGCTCGGCGTGGTCGCCATCATCTACGAGAGCCGCCCGAACGTCACCTCGGACGCCGCCGGCCTGTGCCTCAAGTCGGGCAACGCCGCGTTCCTGCGCGGGTCGTCCACCGCGATCCACTCGAACCTGGCCATCGCTGCCGTGCTGCGCGAGGCCATCGAATCTGCCGGCCTCCCCGCCGATGCCGTCGTGCTCGTCGACGACACCAGTCGTGAGAGCGCGGTCGAGTTCATGCAGCAGCGCGGGTACGTCGACTGCCTGATCCCGCGGGGCGGGCCGTCGCTGATCGCCAGCATCCTCGAGCACGCCACCGTGCCGTACGTGATCGACGGCGCCGGGAACTGTCACGTCTACGTGGATGCCGCGGCTGACCTGGCGGTCGCCGAGCGGGTGCTCGTCAACGCGAAGACGCAGCGCACGTCGGTGTGCAACGCCGCGGAGTCGCTCGTCGTGCACGCCGGAATCGCGGCCGAGTTCCTGCCCATCGCCGATGCCGCGCTCACCGAGGTCGAACTCGTCGGCGACGGCCGCGCCCGGTCGCTCGTGCCGCGCATGGGGGTGGCCACCGACGAGGACTTCAGCACCGAGTACCTCGACATGAAGCTGTCGGTGCGGGTGGTCGACTCGCTCGACGAGGCGATCGACCACATCAACCGCACCTCCACCGGCCACTCCGAGGCGATCATCACCACCGACGCCGAGACCGCCGAGGCGTTCCTCGCCCGGGTCGACGCCGCCGCGGTGCTGTGGAACGCCTCGACCCGGTTCGTCGACGGCGAGGAGTTCGGTTTCGGCGCCGAGATCGGCATCTCCACCCAGAAGCTGCACGCCCGTGGCCCGATGGGCCTCGACCAGCTGACCACCGCCAAGTTCGTGGTGCGCGGCGACGGGCAGGTGCGGGGCTGAGGTTGCTCCGTCGGGCCAGCAGCGAGCCGGCCCGCTGATTCATCGGCATCCTCGCGCCGTCGGTAGGCTCACCGGATGACCAGCGACGCCCTGCCCGAGCACGACCCGCGCTTCGACTCCGTCGACGCCGTCCGCGATCGGCTGCGCAGCGTCGACTACCTCTCGGACGAGGGGATCGCCGGCATCGTCTACCTGGCGGACCGGCTGGGCAAGCCGATCCTCGTCGAGGGCCCGGCGGGCACCGGCAAGACGCAGCTGGCCAAGTCGGTGGCCGAGATCACCGGCGCCCGGCTCATCCGCCTCCAGTGCTACGAGGGGCTCGACGAGTCCAAGGCGCTGTACGAGTGGAACTACAAGAAGCAGCTGCTGCGCATCCAGGCGTCACGCAACGAGGCCGACAGCGCGTCGTGGGACGACATCGAGGACGACATCTTCTCGGACGAGTTCCTGTTGACCCGCCCACTCCTCGAGGCGATCCGCGCCGAGGACCCCGTGGTGCTCCTCATCGACGAGGTCGACCGCGTCGAGGTCGAGACCGAGGCGCTGCTGCTCGAGATCCTCTCGGATTACCAGGTGTCGATCCCCGAGCTCGGCACGATCACCGCCCGGCAGATCCCGCTGGTGTTCCTCACGTCGAACAACACCCGCGAGCTCTCCGAGGCGCTCAAGCGTCGCTGCCTGTACCTGCACGTCGACTACCCGGACATGGAGCGCGAGAAGGAGATCGTGCTCACCAAGGTCCCGGGTGTCAGCGAGACGCTCGCCGATGAGATCGCCCGGATCGTGCGGTCCATCCGGCAGCTCGAGCTGAAGAAGTCGCCGTCGGTGTCCGAGACGATCGACTGGGCCCGCACGCTGGTGCTGCTCGGCGTCGACCACGTCGACACCGAGACCGCCGTGGCGACCACCAACATCCTCCTGAAGTACCAGTCCGACATCGCGAAGGCCACCAAGGAGCTCACCGCCGAGCCCGCCGGGGTGAAGCGACCGGGCGCGCCGGGCGCGCCCGCACGGTGAGCGACACCGTCATCGACCCCGTCGCCGACGACGACGGCGGCGACCCGGTGGCCGGCGACGCGCTCGTCGACCTGCTCAACGGGTTCATCGTCGAACTGCGCGAGGCGGGACTTCCCGTCAGCCTCACCGAGCACCTCGACGCCATGGAGGCCGTGCGGTTCATCCCGCTCGATGACCGCTCGGCGTTCAAGTACGCACTCGCCGCCACGCTCGTGAAGAACCACGCGCACTGGCGCGCCTTCGAGACGGTGTTCGAGGTGTACTTCTCGCTGCGCGGCGCCGAGTACGCCATCGATCCGGACGCCGAGCTGGCCGAACTGCCTGAGGACGTCGAGTCGGGTGATGCCCGCGACGGCGCCGGCCAGGCCCCGGCGAACGCCGGCTCGGGCGAGGCGCTCACGCCCGAGGAGCTCGCGCAGATGCTCTACCAGGCGCTGCTGCAGGGCGACGACGCCATGATGCGGGCGATGGCCCGTCAGGCCGTCCGCCGGTACGCCGGCATGGAGCCCGGCCGTCCCGTCGGCGGCACGTACTACCTGTACCGCACCATGCGGAACCTCGACCTCGACGGCATGCTCGAGCAGATGATGCAGCAGTCCCGCGAGGACGCCCCCGAGCCGCTCACCCCGCTCGAGGAACGGCTCGAGCACGACGAGTACGAGAACCGCATCAACCAGTTCAAGCAGGAGGTCGAGGCCGAGATCCGACGCCGCCTGGTGGCGGACCGTGGTGTCGAGGCGATGGCGAAGACGCTCCGCAAACCGCTGCCCGAGGACATCGACTTCATGCACGCCAGCCGCAAGGAGATGATCTCGCTGCGCAAGGCGCTGCAACCGCTGACCCGACGGCTCGCGGTGCGACTCGCCCGCAAGCGCCGGCACGGCCGCAAGGGGCCGCTCGACTTCCGCAACACCGTGCGCCACTCGCTCAGCTACGGCGGCGTCCCGGCCGAACCGAAGTTCCGCTACCCGCGCCCCGCCAAGCCCGAGATCTTCGTGATCGCCGACATCTCCGGCTCGGTCGCGGCGTTCGCCCGGTTCACGCTGCACCTGGTGCACGCCATCGCGTCGCAGTTCTCCCGGGTCCGGTCGTTCGTGTTCATCGACGGGATCGACGAGGTCACCCGCTTCTTCGAGGGCACCGAGGACATCGTCGAGGCGGTGCACCGGGTCAACACCGAGGCCGACGTCGTCTGGGTCGACGGCCACTCCGACTACGGCCACGCCTTCGAGGTGTTCTGGCAGAAGTGGGGGACCGAGGTCGGCCCCAAGACCACCGTGATCATCCTCGGCGACGCGCGGAACAACTACCACGCGTCCCAGTCGTGGGTCATCAAGGAGATCCGCCACCGGGCCCGGCACGTCTACTGGCTCAACCCCGAGCCGCGGGCCTACTGGGACACCGGCGACTCGATCGTGGGGGAGTACGGCGTGCACTGCGACGGCACGTTCGAGTGCCGCAACCTCCGGCAGCTCGAGGGGTTCGTCGACCACCTCGTGTAGTTCGTGATCATGTCGGTGCGGGCGTTGTGGCCCGGCCGATGTGCTCGGTACGGTGACGGGCGAGGACGGCCGGGGCGCCGGCCCGGGTCCCGCACCCCAGCAACAGGAGCAACCGGATGTCGATCGTCGAGCGCATCACCCGCCGGGTCGAGCGTGACAAGCCGCGGGTGGACGAGTGCATCATCTTCGCCCGACCACTCCCGCTGATCGCCGACGAGAAGCCGCCCGCCGGCGACGAGTTCCGCTTCAAGGCGGTGTTCGATCCCAACGACCGGCACCTGGCGCAGATCGAACCGCCGGAGCGGCTCGAACTCATGAAGCCGTACTTCGCGCAGGGGTCGTTCGTGATGCTCGCCATTCACATCCCGACCGATCAGGCCGTCTCGAAGATGTGGATGCTGACGCACACGCCACACCTGTCGGACGCCAAGCGCGGCCTGCTGCCCATCAAGCTCGCACGCGACGAGTGCTTCATCCTCGACATCTGGACGCACCCGGACTTCCGGCGCCAGGCCGTGGCGTTCACCGTCGCCTACGAACTCGGCGCCGCGCTCGACCGGTTCTTCCCCGAGAAGCGGTGGGTCTACGGGTACGCCCACAAGTCGAACGAGGCGTCACGCGGACTCATGGAGCACCTGTACGGCATGTGGGCGGTGCAGGAGATCAAGGAGGTGCAGGTCGGCCCCTACTGGGTGACGATGGTGCCCGGTTCCGACGAGCCGAAGTTCGGGCCGTTCTCCAAGCGGGGCCGTCACTCCGGTGACGGCTTCCAGATGCCGGGCCGTCCGCGGTCGGGCGACATGTACCGCGACTACCACCACCCGGACGGGTTCGCCGTCACCCGCCTCGACGCCGAGGTGTCCGACGACTGGTTCCGGGTCGGCCCCGAGTGGTTCGACAACGACCACCCGGTCGACGCGGATGGCCGACCGGCCACGCCGGACACGCTGCCGCGTCAGCTCCCCGACGCCGGGTCGTGAGCCCCGCCTCCGACGACCGGCACCCGGAGGTCCTCTCGCTCTGCGAACGGCTCGGGCTGGAGTCGCACGTCGAGGGCGGTTGGTTCACCCGGCTGTGGGAGCACGAGCAGGCCGACGCCGACGGCCGGCGTCTGGCCTCGTCGATCGCCTACCTGTTCGAGGACTCGCACTGGCATGCGTGGCACCGAGTGGATGCCGCCGAACTCTGGATCCACACTGCGGGCGCGCCCGTCGAGCTGCAACGCCGACCGGACCGCCCATCGGATCCGGAGGCCGAGGCGGATTCCCGTGAGGTGACGGTGCTCGGCGTGGGCGACCCGGACGGCGCGCCGTCGGCGACGGTCGAGCCGGGCCACTGGCAGCGGGCCCGGAGTCGGGGACCGTGGTCGCTCGTGGTGTGCGTCGTGGTGCCCGAGTTCACCGAGTCCGGCTTCGACCTGTTCGGCTGAGTCGCACTGCGTGCGTCACCGCCGTCGCCGGGCGACGAGCGGTTCGCCTCAGTCGAGGTGCAGGCCGCACTCGGACTTGTCGCGGCCGGCCCAGCGACCCGACCGCGGATCGGCGCCCTCGGCCACGGGCTGCGTGCACGGCATGCAACCGATCGACGGGTAGCCCTGCGCGATCAGCGGGTTCACCGGTACGTCGTGTTCGACCAGGTACGCATCGACCTGCTCGGTCGTCCAGTTGGCGAGCGGGTTGACCTTGATCAGTCCGCGCACGTCGCGGGCCACGATGGGCGAGCCCGCCCGCTGCGGGGCCTCGTCGCGGCGCAGACCCGACATCCACGCCGCCTTGCCGGCGAGCGCCCGGTCGAGCTGACCCACCTTGACGGCCGAGCAGCAGTTCTCGGGGTCGACCTTCCACAGCTCCTCGTCGTGCGGTGCCACGGTCATGATCCGCAGGTTGAGCCCGTACCGGCGACGCACCGCCTCGACGGTCTCGAGCGTCTCGGGGAAGTGGTAGCCGGTGTCGATGAAGACGACCTCGATGGCGGGGGCCACCTGCACCGCGAGGTCGATCAGCACGGCGTCGGTCATGGACGCCGCGAGCGACAGCAGCGGGCCGAAGCTGTGAGCCGCCCACGCAACGATCTCGGTGGCGTCGCGGTCGTCGAACTCGGCGTTCAGCTCGGCGAGCTGCTCGTCGGTGAACGTGGCGGGGACGAACACCCCGGGTGGGGGTTCGTGGCCGGGCGGTTCGCTGCGGACGTCGAGGTCGATGGCCATCAGACCGCGCACTCCGAGTCGCCGACCTCGGCCTCGTACGGGCCGGTCTCGTCGTAGTCCACGTAGTACTCGGGGTGCGTCTCCGGGTCGGGGAACTCGTCGAGGTCGGCGAGCAGTTCGGCCGCGGCGGTCACGCCGCCGGTGCGCTCGAGGAACGACCGGAAGTCCTCGCCGATGTTGCGCTCGTCCCGGAACCGCGACACGAGACGGACCACGGCCGTCGGCACGGCCTTGGCCGGCAGGCGCAGCGCCTTCTGGCCGAAGTGGATCTGCTCCTCACCGACGTAGCCGCCGAGCAGCAGCTGGTACCCGGGGGCGCTGCGGCCGCGGGCCCGACGTTCGGCGCCGAAGAAGCCGATGTCGGCGATGTGGTGCTGGCCGCACGAGTTGGTGCAGCCCGAGATGTTCGTGCGGATCCCGTCGACCTCGGCGAGTCCAGCCGTCTCGAGGGCCTCACCGATGGCCGAGGCGAGTCCGCGGGACTGCGTGACCGCCAGGTTGCAGGTGTCGGCACCGGGGCAGGCGACCACGTCGCGGGCGAGCTCGGCACCCGGCTCGGCCATCCCGATGGACTCGAGTCGGGCGAACAGCGGTTCGAGGTCGGCGTCCGACAGTCCACGCAGCACGAAGTTCTGCCGGTTCGTGATGCGGATCTCGACGTCGAACTCGCGAGCGATGTCGGCGAGACCACGGAACTGGGCCGCGGTCACGTCGCCGAGCCTCGACCACGCCATGGCCGACACGGTGCCCTTGGCGGCGCCGCGGACCACGTTCGACTGCTCCCAGCGCGAGTACGCCGTGGTGCCGGTGAGGGTCACGGGGACGCCCTGGCCGAGCTGGGTCACCGGACCGTTGCCCTTGCCGGCGGGTTCGTCGCCCCAGTCCTGCACCTGAGCGGGGATGCCACCCGGCCATGACGAGGACGCGAGCAGGAACTTGCGGGAGGCGAAGATGCGCCGCTGCAGCTCCTCGAAGCCGAGCTCGTCGACGAGCCACTTCATGCGGGCCCGCAGCTTGTTGTTGCGGTTGCCGGCCTGCTCGAACACCCGCACGCACGCCTCGAGGGTGGGCAGGAGTTCCTCGCGCGTCGTGAACTCCTCGAGCGCCAGCGCCGGGTGCGGGTTGGCACCGAGTCCGCCGGCGACGAACACCCGGAACCCGGCCTCCGAGCCGCCGTCGTCGGTGGGGCGACGCACGGCGATCACGCCGACGTCGTTGAACATGGCCTGGCCGCAGTCGGTGACACATCCCGAGAAGTTGATCTTGAACTTGCGGGGCAGCCGCTGCGAGATCGGGTTGCGCAGGAAGTGGCGGAACGTCGCCTCGGCCCACGGCTGGATGTCGAGCACCTCGTGCGGGCAGGCGCCGGCGAGGTGGCACCCCATGACGTTGCGCACTGTGTCGGAGCAGGCCTCGCGGGTGGTGAGTCCGACCATCGCGAGTTCGAGCAGCACCTCGGGGATCTGCTCGAGCTGCACGAAGTGGAACTGCACGTTCTGACGGGTCGTGAGATGCCCCCAGCCGCGGCTGTAGCGCTCCGAGATGTCGGCGAGCTTGTCGAGCTGGTGGGGGAGGATCGCCCCGTACGGCGCCTTGATCCGCACCATCTGGTTGTGGCCGCCCTGGCGCTGGCCGTACACACCGTTGGCGAGACGGAAGACCTTGAAGACGTCCTCGTCGATCTCACCGGCGAGGTAGCGGCCCAGCTGGGTCTCGAACTTCTGGATGTCGGCGACCATGCCGGGGTCCAGTTCGATGCCGTCGATGGACGGGGTGCCGGACGTGTCGAACTCGATGGTGGTCACGCTGCGGGGCTCCGGAGTCGTCGGGGGACACCGGAATTCTCCCAAACTTGACCAGTTAGGTCAACAATGGCCTGCGGTCGTCCGACACCGGCCGGGAACCGAGGCGGATCAGTCGTCGGCGGCGTCGAGGACCGTCCACGCCAGCGGGAACCACGGGGTGAACCGGCGGTGGTCGGCGTTGAACTCGGCACGCAGCCCAGGCTCCAGATAGGGCAAAAACTTCTCCGGGTAGTACTCGCTGTGGCGGAACTTGCCGTTGTTCCACACGCCCACGATCAAGGTGGGCGCCATGCGGCCGGCGCGCACCAGGCGGTCTACCGTGAGATGCACGTCCCAGGCCTGCTTGTTCCAGGTGGTGCTGGCATCGAACAGCATCTGGCCGTCGTGCATGTAGAGCACATGTTAGCGCCGCGCCGGGCTGTAGTCGGCGGGCAGCCAGACGTCCACGTGGCGCGCATCCACATGGCGGGAGGGAAAGTCCGCCAGCCGCTCGATGCGGCCCACGCTCACCTGCGGCAAGGCTTGCGCGGCAGCGCCGCCTCCTGTGGTGGCCACGACGGCCGCGACCAGGGCTTGCCACAAAGCGTCTCGAAATCGCGAGGGACTCATGATCCAGTCTCCAGTCGACACAGCACCCCTTCTGTTGCGGGCCTGCCTGCACGGCTCTCAAACACCTTCACGCCAGCGGCCTCTGGCGCCGGTGCGCGGCGCGCGCGAACGGCACCCAGCCGTGCCGGGCCCAGCGACGCCACATCAGCAGGCCGCGCAGCCACTCGTCGGCAGCATAGGCGATCCACACGCCCACCAGCCCCAGGCCCAGCACCTCGCCCAGCAGCCAGCTGCCGCCCGCCAGCACCACCAGCATCGACGCCGCACCCGCCACCACCGGGTAACGCGCATCACCGGCTGCGCGCAAGGCATTGATGACCACCAGGTTGAAGGTGCGGCCAGGTTCGAGCAGCACCGTCCACCACAGCAGCATGGCGCCGGTGGCCAGGATGTGCGCATCCTGCGTGAACAGGCCCAGCAGCCAGGGTCCGGCCAAGGCCAGCGCCACCGCCAGCGCCAAGCTGGTGACGAGCCCCAGGGCCAAGGACCGCCGCACCAGGCGGTGCGCCTCATGCAGGCGCCCTGCCCCCACGAGGTGCCCGACCAGAATCTCCACCGACAGGCCGATGGCCAGCGAAGCCATCACCACCAGGTAACCCAGTTGCTGCACGTAGGCATGCGTGGCCAGCGCCGCCGCACCCATGGT
>CAJBIS010000118.1 GCA_903953195.1 uncultured Actinomycetes bacterium | reverse complement strand
GAGATCTTGGCCACGCGGGGGTCGGCGACGAGCGCCTCACCGACCGACGCGCCCGGACCGGGCAGCACGGTCACGCACTCGGCGGGCACGCCCGCCTCGACCAGCACCTCGCCGAGCATCAGCGCGGTCACCGGGGTGAGCGACGCCGGCTTGAGGATGACCGGGTTGCCACTCGCCAGCGCGGGCGCCAGCTTCCACGTGGCGATCAGCATCGGGAAGTTCCACGGCACGATCAGGCCGCAGAGGCCGACCGGGACCCGCAGCACCAGACCCAGACCGGCGTCCTTGGTCGGCACCACGGCGCCCAGATGCTTGTTGGCGGCGCCGGCGTAGTACTCGAAGACGTCGGCCATGGCCCCCGCCTCCCAGCGGGCGTCGGCGATGGTGTGTCCGGCGGTGAGCATCTCGGCGGTCGCGAAGTCCTCGGCCCGCTCGCGGATCAGCGCCGCGACGCGCAGCAGCACCTTGCCGCGCTCGGTCGCGTTCACGCTCGCCCACACGCCGTCGGCGAACGCCTGCGACGCGACCCTCAGCGCCGCCTCCAGGTCCGATGCGCCGGCCAGTGCGACCGTGGCCGCGACCTGACCGGTCGCCGGGTTCGCCACCTCGAGCACGCCGCCCTCGTCGGCGGGTCGACGGGCACCGCCGATGAGCAGGTCGTGGTGCGGAACGTCGACAGGACTGGTGGAGGGTGCGTCGGTCATGGTTGCAGAGTGTACGGAGGTCGCCCGCTAGCCTCCGACCTCGCCGGAGCCGGCCGTGCCGGACCAGATGAACGGAGCGAGGATCAGATGGGACGTCTCGACGACAAGGTGTGCGTGATCACCGGTGCCGCTGCCGGACTGGGGCGTGTCGCCGCCGAGCTGTTCGCCGCCGAGGGCGCCGCGGTGGTCATCGCCGATCTGGGCGACGGCGCCGAGGCCGTGGCCGCCATCGAGGCCGCCGGTGGACAGGCCGCCTACGTGCACACCGACGTCTCCGACGAGGACTCGGTGCGGGCCGCCATCGAGGCGGCGACGAACGAGTTCGGTGGGCTGCACGTCCTCTACAACAACGCCGGCGTCTCGCTCGGCGACGACGACGGTGTGGTCAACACCGACGTGCCGGTGTGGGACACGACGCTGCGCATCAACGTCACCGGCGTCGCACTCGGGTGCAAGTGGGGCATCCCCGCCATGCAGGCCACGCTCGCCGCCGCGGACGACCCGGGGGCCACGACGTCGATCATCAACGTGGCGAGCTTCGTCGCCCACGTGGGTGCGGCCACGCCGCAGATCGCCTACACGGCATCGAAGGGTGCGGTGCTGTCGATGACCCGCGAGATCGCGGTCATCCACGCCCGACAGGGCATCCGGGCCAACGCGCTGTGCCCCGGACCGGTGCTCACCCCGTTGCTCGCCAAGTACCTCGACACCCCGGAGAAGCAGCAGCGACGACTGGTGCACGTCCCGATGGGCCGCTTCGGCGAGGCCCGCGAGATCGCCAACGGCGCGCTGTTCCTGGCGTCGGACGAGTCGTCGTTCATGACCGGCCAGTCGCTGCTCGTCGACGGCGGGATCACCGCCGCCTACACGACGCCGGAGTGAGTCGGCCGCTCGGGGCGCGGCACGAATCGTGCCGCGGGTGCTCGCCGCTGCTTACCATGGCGGACCATGACACCCACCGGTCCGATTGACGTCCCCACGCTCGCCTCGCTCGTCGATGCGGGCGACATCGACACGGTGGTGGTCGCCTTCACCGACCTGCAGGGGCGCCTCGTCGGCAAGCGCGTCACCGGACGGTTCTTCCTCGACCACATCCTCGGCCCCGGCGGCGACCCGTCGACGGGCGAGGGCATCGAGGCGTGCGACTACCTGCTGACCGTCGACGTCGACATGAACGTCATCGAGGGCTACCGCTTCGCCAACTGGGAGGCCGGCTACGGCGACTTCCGGGCGCGGCCCGACCTGACCACCCTGCGGATCACCCCGTGGCTCGAGGGCACGGCGCTCGTGCTCGCCGACGTGTTCGACAACGCGACCGATGCGCCCGTCCCGGTCTCGCCCCGTCAGCTCCTCCAGCAGCAGGTCGAGCGCGCCGCGGCGATGGGCCTGCAGGTGATGGTCGGCTCGGAACTCGAGTTCTTCGCCTACAACCGCGGCTACGACGATCTGGCGCGCGACGACTACCGCACCCTCGAGGTCGACCCGAGCAGCTGGTACAACCTCGACTATCACATCCTCCAGACGACCAAGGACGAGCCGCTCATCCGGGCGCTGCGCAACCAGATGGTCGCCGCCGGGCTGCCCGTCGAGTTCTCCAAGGGTGAGGCCGCGCCCGGCCAGCACGAGCTCAACCTGCGCTACTCGGATGCCATCCGGATGGCCGACCACCACACCATCTACAAGAACGGCGCCAAGGAGATCGCCCACCTGCAGGACAAGGCGATCACGTTCATGGCCAAGCCGCGGATCGACGAGCCCGGCTCGAGCTGCCACATCCACTCGAGCATCTGGTCGACCGACGGCGAGCCCCTGTGCCCCGGCGACGGACCCCACGGCACCAGCGAGATCTTCCGGGCCTGGGTCGGCGGCCTGCTCGCCCACTCCCGCGAGCTCGCCCTGTGCTTCGCTCCGTTCGTCAACAGCTACAAGCGCTACCAGCCCGGGTCGTGGGCCCCGACCGCCGTGGTGTGGTCCCCCGACAACCGCACCTGCGGTCTGCGCATGGTGGGCCACGGCGCCGGTCTGCGCATCGAGTCCCGCATCCCCGGTGCCGACTGCAACCCGTATGTCGCATTCGCCGCGACGATCGCCGCCGGACTCGACGGCATCGAGCGTGGGCTCGACTGCGGGGACCCGTTCGACGGCAACGGCTACGAGGCCGCCGATGTCGAGCGGATCCCGTGGAACATCGTCGAGGCCATCGACGTGTTCCGCGACTCCGAGTTCGCCCGCACCGCATTCGGCGACGACGTGCACTTCCACCTGCTCCACACGGCCGAGGCCGAGTGGCGGGCGTTCAACAACGTCGTCACCGAGTGGGAGCTGCGCCGCAACTTCGAACGCATCTGAGCAGTCCGGCGCGACACCGGCGCCCGGTGTGGCGTGTCACGATGACCCGGTGACCACCACCGAGTTCAGGATCTCCCAGACGTGGACCGGCAACGACGGCCGGGGAACGTCGTCGGGCGACTTCGATCGCAGCGGCGAACTCGCCGCGGACGGCTCCCCGACCATCCCCACCGCACCGCCCGGCGCCGCCGATGGCGGCTGGAGCCCCGAGGCCCTGCTGCTCGGCGCGGTGAGCGAGTGCCAGATGCTCTGGTACCTGCACCTCTGCGAGCGGAACGGCATCGTCGTCGAGTCGTACCGCGACACCGCCAGCGGGACGCTGGCGGTGGAGGGCAGCCGGGGTGCGATGACCGGGATCCACCTCGACGCCCGGGTCACCATCTCGGCCGGCGACGCCGAGCAGGCGGCAGCGCTGTTCGAGGTCGCGGGCGAGCGTTGCTACATCGCGCGCAGCCTCGCTGAACCGGTGCGCCACACGATCACCGTGGAGCAGGTGCCCGTCAGCCCGCGATGAGTGCCTCGACGGCCTGCAGGAACCGTGCCGTGCCGATGATCGGGGCCACTGCGATCAGCACACCCTCCACCTCGTCGGCCGACACCACGCCGTCCATCAGTTCGAGGTTGGTCGACCACGACGAGGCCGGAGCGCCGGCGGCCGCGAGCGCCGCGATCCGGGCCACGGCGATCGACCGCAGGTCGAGGCCGGATCGTTCGATGGCGCCGTCGTTCAGATGGGCGGCGAACCCCACGGCGTTCGGCAGCTCGGCGAGGCGCTGCTGGAGTTCGATGATCTCGTTGCGCTCGTCGGACGAGGAGCGTTCGGCGGAACCCTCGGCGTCGGTCATGGGGCGGCTCCCGGGCCAGGTGCGTGCCGTCCGTCGGCACCGCTCCCGAGACTACCGACGGGTCGGCCTCACGGCGTGGCGCCGGCTCCCGTCATCGCGTCGTCGAGGGCCGTGGCGAACGCGTCGACGCTGCCACCGCACGCATCGAGCGCAGCGGCGTCGAGGAGCACGGTGAGCGCACCGTCGTCGAGGCGGCCCACGACCACGGGCTCGATCCCAGCGGTGAATGCGGCCACCTCGGGGGTCTGCTCGTTGCGGTGCCAGACGTCGACCGGCATGCCGAGCGAACAGCGCAACGTGTCGAACTCGGGTTTTTCCCGCAGTCGACCGTGCGTGATGTCGCACAGCCCGCAGTGCCTGCCGCGGAGGGTGCCGAGGACGTACGCCAGCTCGCCGAGCAGCCCGCCGTCGGCGTCGTAGACCATGTACACGTGGGTGACGCTCACGCCCGGTACAACGGCGCCGAGTGCCGGATGCTTCCCTCATCGGTACGACCGGACGCCGTGCTAGACCCTACGAGCGTTCGCAGCACGGGGGCTGGGACACGGGGACGACAGGACAGGAGCGTCAGGTGAGCGATCTCGTCGAGGCACTGAGCCAGATCGTTGGCGTCGAGCACGTCAGCGCAGCGGACGCCATCAACGATGACGACACCCACGACGAGTGCCTGACCGTCGACCCGGTCGTCCCGCTCGCCGTCGTCCGACCGGGGTCCACCGACGAGGTCGCCGAACTGCTCCGGCTCGCCGACGCCCGTGGTGTGCCGGTCACCGCTCGTGGCAGCGGCACCGGCCTGTCGGGTGCCGCGGTCCCGCTCGTCGACGGCATCGTCGTCAGCTTCGAGCGCATGAACCAGATCCTCGAGATCGACACCGAGAACCATCTCGCCGTGGTCCAGCCGGGCGTGCGCCTCAACGAACTCGACGAGGCGCTCGCTCCGCTCGGACTGTCGTACCCCGTCTACCCCGGTGAGTACTCGGCCAGCCTCGGTGGCAACGTGTCGACGAACGCCGGCGGCATGCGCGCCGTGAAGTACGGCGTGACCCGCCACCAGGTGCTCGGCCTCGAGGTCGTGCTCCCCGGCGGCGAGGTCCTGCGCACCGGCGGTCGGTTCGTGAAGTCGACCACCGGCTACGACCTGACGCAGCTCATCATCGGCAGCGAGGGCACGCTGGCGCTCGTCACCGAGGTGGTGCTGAAGCTCTACCCCCGGGTCCAGCACCAGGCGACGGTCCTCGCGCCGTTCTCGACCCTCGACGAGGTCACCGCGGCGGTGCCGCGCATCGTCGACTCCGGCATCGGGCCCCTCATCCTCGAGTACATCGACCTGCTGACCATGTCGGCGACCGCCAGCTTCACCGGCCTCGAACTCGGCATCCCCCAGACCATCCAGGACACGGCACTCGCCTACCTGGTCGTGATGTTGGAGAACGCCCACGAGGACCGACTCGAGGCCGACATCGCCGCACTCGCCGAACAGCTCGCCGAGCTCGGCGCGCTCGACGTCTACGTGCTGCCCCCGTCGGCGGCGGACCAGCTGATCGACGCCCGCGAGAAGGCGTTCTGGATGGCCAAGGCCAACGGCGCGAACGACATCGTCGACATCGTCGTTCCCCGCGCCCAGATCCCCGTGTTCATGAACCGGGTCAGCGCGCTGGCCAACGAGTACGACGCGTGGATCGCCGGGTGCGGCCACGCCGGCGACGGCAACGTGCATCTCGGCGTGTTCTGCGGTGACGACGACAAGCGCGGCCGACTCCTCCACGAACTGTTCGAGTCGGGCATGCAGCTCGGTGGGGCGATCTCGGCCGAGCACGGGATCGGCGGCGCCAAGAAGCAGTACTTCATGGAGCTCGAGGACCCCACGAAGATCGAACTGATGCGCCGGATCAAGGCCGCGTTCGATCCGCGTGGAATCATGAACCCCGGCACGATCTTCGACTGACCCAGATCGCGTCACCCCAGGAGGACGACCCATGAACGGCGCGCACGCACTCATCCAGACCCTCGTCGACAGCGGTGTCGACACCTGCTTCATGAATCCCGGCACGTCCGAGATGCACTTCGTGCACGCGCTCGACGACGTTCCCGAGATGCGGTCCGTGCTGGCTCTGTTCGAGGGTGTCGCCACGGGTGCCGCCGACGGGTACGCCCGTATGGCCGGCAAGCCCGCAGCCGTGCTGTTGCACCTCGGCCCCGGCCTCGGCAACGGGCTCGCCAACCTGCACAACGCGCGGCGGGCCGGCACCCCGGTCGTGAACATCGTCGGCGACCACGCCACGTACCACGCCAAGTACGACGCCCCGCTGCAGTCCGACATCGCGTCGAT
>CAJBIS010000117.1 GCA_903953195.1 uncultured Actinomycetes bacterium | reverse complement strand
TCGAGCACGGCGCGCACCGTCGCCGCAGCACGCGCACGGTCAGGATCGCGGCCGTCGACGCTCGCGACCACCGTGTCCGGGCCGGACCGCCGCGCCTGCACGGCGCAGGCCTGCAGCACGGTGGAGCGACCCGACCTCGGTGGCCCCAGCACGAGCAGATGGCCAGCGGTGAGGTCGATGGACGCGGGCCCGAGGTCCCCGGCGCGCCGTCCCAGCGGCCAGCGCCAGGGGTCCCCGACATCGAGCTCATCGAGCGGGATCGACGGTGGCAGTGACGGCGTGGCGTAGCTGCACCGGATCGCGCCGCCACCGGTCCGGGGCGTGGCGACCTGGACCAGGTGGCCGTCGAGCCACCCGCGACCGGGTGGGGTCCGGGGGTCGGCGAGATGTGTCGGCACGCCCGACGAGCATGCGTCGTCGGGCGAGGAGCACCGCAGCACCAGACGGTGGCCGACCGAAGCCGCCACCGGCGTCGGGACCTCGATCGGCGTCGTGGCGCTCACGGCGAGCCGCACGCCGGATCCCCGGGCGCCGGTGGCGATGCGGGCCAGCAACTCGACGGCCTCGCCCCGATTGAACCGCTCGTGGTGCTCACACACGGCGGCCCAGCCGTCGATGACGAGGAGCGTGTCGGGACCGTCGAGCGACGCGGGTCGGTCGAGCAGCGACCGGAGGAGTCGCAGCGTCCGTTCGACGTCAGCGAGCTCCACGACGTCCGTGCCGACATCGCGGAGTGCGCTGAGCGAACCGGTCGGGTCGATCACGTGCACCCGGCTCCCGGCACGGCGAGCGAACTCGTCGGCGAGCGTGTGCAGGACGGTGCTCCGGCCTGACCCGCCGGCGCCGATGACCAGCACGCCACCGCGTCCGAGCAGGTCGATCTCGAGCGGATCGACGCGCTGTGCGTCGGGACGATCGACGAGTCCGATCGTCACGCTCGACGACGGCTCCGATGACAGCTTCGATGACAGCTCCGATGACAGGGCAGTGGTGTCGGCGGCGGCGTGCCCGACGAGGGCGTCGCCGACCCGGTCGATCGACACCCGTGCCGGGAGTGGGGCGCACCACGGCCGACGCGGCGCGGAACCGCCGAGGCGCTCCGCTGCCGCGGTCGCGGTCTGGACGGCGATGGCGAGCTCGCTGGTCGGGGGTGGGCTCGACACCGCCGGTTCGTTCGCGCCGTGGTCGCTGGTGGTCGTGGACGTGGTCGAGGTGCGGTGCAGCGGTCGGGCCCGCACGGATGCCCGCTCGCGGCGCGACGGCGCGCCCGACCAGGCGATCTGGAGATCGGTCAGACCGGGGCGTGCCGTGCGCACCAGCGCTCGCCCGGGTCGGTCGCGATCGAGGTGGGCGGCGTCGCTGACGCCGAGCACGTCACGGCTGTCGTCGTCGTCGGCGACCCGGAGGCAGATCCGGAGTGATGTGTTGGCTCGGATGGCGTCGGTGATGACGCCGGCCGGGCGTTGCGTGGCGAGCACCAGGTGGATGCCCAGACTGCGACCGCGTTGGGCCACGTCGACGACCCCCTCGATGAAGCCGGGCACCTCGCGGATCAGCGTGGCGAACTCGTCGACCGCGACGACGAGCGCGGGTTCGGGCGGCGCCCCGCTGCGTTCCAGGTGTTCCCGGCGGCGCAGCTCCGCGAGCAGTGACTGCACGACGCGATCGGCGAGTCCACCGTCCAGATCGGTGACCAGCCCGACGCTGTGCGGCAGGTCGTCGAGGTCGCCGAACGCGGTGCCGCCCTGTAGTCGATCAGCAGCAGGTTCACGCGGCTCGGCGGGTGGTGGAGCGCCAGCGAGGTGAGCAGCGTGCGGAGCAGTTCGCTCTTGCCGGCACCGGTCGTGCCGGCGACCACCGCATGCGGACCGTCGCGCTGCAGATCGACCACCACGACACCTCCGCCGCTCAGGCCGATCGGCGCCGACGGCTGCGGCGGCGCATCGCGCCACACGCCGATCAGCACGTCGGCGTCATCGATCGAGTCCGGGCGCTCGAGCACGTCGCGCAACGTGGGCAGCGGCGCGTCCGCTGCCTGCTGTCCCGTCGGGCGACGACCGCACATCCAGCGAGCGGCGGCATCGACGTCGGCGAGGTCCACGTGGTCGGCGACGATCATGAGCGGCGGATCGTCCGCCGTCCGCAGTTCGGCGGTGCCGTCGGGATGGCCGGGCGTGAGTTCGAGGACGGCGCCGACCGAGGCGGGGACGCCGACCCGGTCGACGGCCGTCCAGAGGACGAGGTCGTCGGCTCGGTCTCGGATGCGCTCGAGGGCGAGATCCCGGCACGTCTCGTCGGCTCCGTCGACGACGAGCAGTGCGGGCTCGCCCTGCAGCTGGTCCGCCCGGATGTGGTGGGGGAGCCAGTCGATCCAGCCCCACTGCGGCGCGGCGCCCGGTCCGGCGAGCACGGCGATGCGCAGTCGGTCCGGCCCGACGCCGTGGGCGATCTGGGCGACGACGCCGCGAGCGAGCGCCGCTGCGGCCGGGCCGTGCCCGACGACGGCGAGTGTGCGGACGGCGGCGAGGTCGACCGTCGCCACCGACTCGCCGGCCCGAGCGGCCCGCACCACGGTGTCGACACGGTTCCGCAGCGCAGTCGGGGCAGCGGTGGGGATCCGGACCGGCACGTCAGCGGCGCCGGAGTGTGTGCCGACACGGACGGTCAGATCCTGCGGTCGGTCCGGTGACCGTTCCCACAGCCGTGGATGGCGGTCGTGGCGGCGTCGGCACAGTTCGGTCGGCGACGGGTGAGCCCGCCGACCTCGCGCGCGGACCGCTCGGGCGCGTTCGTGCAGTCGTGCGGCGCCGTCGAGCACGGCAGTGTGGAACTCGTCGCGTCGGAACCGCGCCTCGCGCCGCGACTCCCGACGGGATTCGAGCGCCGACGCGACGACGAAGACGACGCTGAACAGGACGAACGCGACGATGGCGGCGTTCCGGGTCGCCGCCCAGACGGCCAGTCCCATGAGCAGTGGCACGCTGGCGCTCAACACGGGCAGACCGGGGGGCCGGGCAGGACTCGGTGGTGCGGGGAACTCCACGGGCGGACCGTCGTCGGCCACGTGGCGCGGCGCCGGCCAGGCCAGTCGGTCGCCGTCGTCGAGGGTGAACGGTCCCGTGTTCGGAACCGGCAGTGGCCCGTCGATGCGGACCGCGAACACGTGGTCGCCGAGGCGGATCAGCGAGCCGTGCTCGACGACGGCCGCGCCGAGCACGATGTCGCCGTCGACCTCGAGTCGTCCGATCGAGCCGGTCGATCGGACGGTGACGCGCTCGGCGACGTCGATCAGGGCGCGTTCCGGGACGCCGGGAGATCGTGGCAGCGGGATGTCGGCCCCATCGCACCAGCCGAGTGCGTTCGCGCCGTGCAGGAGTGTGTGTCGTCGCCCGTCGGTGGCGGTGAGCGACACGGTCGATCGGAGCGGCGGCGCCGGGGCGGTTCGATCCGCCGGCACCAGCCGAACCACAGAGCCGGACGGCGGTGCGCCGAGGTGTGCCGCCAGGTCCGGGTCGAGCGGACGTCTGCCCGTCACCTCCAGGGTGAGGTGGTCTCGGCGGCCATCGCTCCGGGCCGCGTGCGGCATGGCGTTCGCCGCAGCCCGGGCGATGTCGCCGATCGTGGCTCCGGGGCCGAGGTCGAGGGAGAGATCGACACCCGGCCCCGGATCCGGTTCGGATGCCGGGGGGAGGACCCGATACCGGAGCTCCACGTGACTCAGCCGGAGGATGCCTGCTGCTGCTGTGTCACGTTGGTGGCCACGTTCTTGGCGGCGTTGTCGAGTTCGAGCGAGATGCGCCCGAGCTGCGACTTGTGGATGCCGTCCCAGTCGCTGCGGAAGCGGGTGGCGTCGGGGCCCTCCCACCAGGCGGCCTTCAGCAGGCCGTCGAGCTTCGCGGTGAGCGTCTTGATCGCCTCAGCGTCCGCCTTCAGCTGACGCTGCAGCGCGGCGAGGGCTTCCGGGTCGAGACCGAGCTTGGGCATGTGACCTCCAGTTCGACTCCGCCGCACCGGATGTGGTCGACGGGCCGCCGGCGTCTCCGGCGTCGTGAGCAGCACATCGCATCCGGCGCCGGTTGTCACCGGGGAACGGTGCCCGGTGCCAGTGCTGGTGCCGGTGCCCGTGCTGGTGCCGACGCCGGCCGGAGCCAGGCCGTCGGGTCGTCGGTGATCGCGCGGGCTAGCGGTTCGTCGGTCGCGTCGAACGCCGACGGCGTCCACCGGAACGACTGTCGAGCCGTGACGGATGCAGCCCGGGTCCTCGTCTCGGTGCCGGTCCTCGTCCGAGCGCGTCGAGCGCGTCCCGGTAGTCGCGTGGACCGCCGTACCCGATGCCTGAACGTGACCGGTAACCGGGTCCGCTCGACATCGACCCGAACCCGCCGCCGACCTCGTAGCGGCGCACGACGCTCGCGACGACGAGTGCCAATCCGATGTACACCATGACGTCGCCGATCGAGATCACCTGACCCCATGGCAGCGGGATCGCGTCGCCGAAGATCACGAGGAACCCGCCGACGTGCCGACCCCCGGTGAGCGTGAGTTCGGCAGCGGATGCGTCGTCGACGACACCGGCGGTCTCGAGCGCCCAGGCGCTCACCGGCGTGCCCCAGTTGAGGATCGTCACCAGCAGATTGAGCCCGATTCCGGCGACCACCAGCACCATGCCGCCGACCCGGATGTTGAGCACGGCGAACGCCAACAGCGCACCCATGGCGATGATCGAGAGCAGCACCGTGAACCAGCCGGCCCACGGGAGCACGTCGACGAGCATCGTCAGCACGATTCCGCCGAGCAGCGCCTCCCAGAGCACCGGTCGCCACGCGAGCAGATTGGTGGCCTGCCCGCCCCACTTGACCCCGAGCGCCACGCCGATCACCACGGCCAGGAGGGTGAGAACGAGGGGCACACGAGGAAACTAGCGTGAGCGCGATGACCGGCGGTGTCGAAGATGAGGTCCGATACGACGTCGATGGAGGCGTCGCCACCATCACGATCGATCGGCCGGCACGGCGGAACGCACTCAGCTGGCCCGTGGTCGCGGAACTGCGCCGCCGGGTGACCGAGGCCCGGAACGACGACACGGTGCGTGTCGTCGTCCTCACCGGTGCCGGGGAGCAGGCGTTCTGTGCCGGCGCCGATCTGGGCGGCATGATCGGTGAGGACGATGAGGCGGTGCACGAGGCCCGCGGCCAGCTGGCCTCGCTGTTCCAGGACCTGTGGCGTCTGGGCAAGCCGACGATCGCCCGGGTCCGCGGGTTCTGTCTGGCCGGCGGCATGGGGCTGGCCCTGTCGTGCGACCTGGTCGTCGCCGCCGACGACGCCGTGTTCGGAACCCCCGAGATCGACGTCGGACTCTGGCCCTACATGATCACCGTGCCGCTGTGTCGATCGATGCCGCCGAAGCGGGCGCTCGACCTCATGCTGACCGGTCGCCGCGTCGACGCCGCCGAGGCCGAACGCATCGGGTTCCTGTCGCGACGGGTGGCGGTGGACGAGCTCGACGAGGTCGTCGGGGAGCTGGCGGCGACGCTGGCGGCCAAGAGTCCGTCGGCGATGCGCCTGGGGCGCAACAGCTTCTACAGCGTCTGGGACCTGACGTCGGACGACGCGCTCTCGATGCTCCACGCCATGCTCGGCGTGGCGACACAGCTCGATGACGCCGCCGAGGGCATCGCCGCGTTCGAGCAGAAGCGTCGTCCGAACTGGACGGGCACGTGACGGCGCGTGCTCCCGGTCGGCGGCCATGACCCGTTGCCGTGACACCACCGACACGTGCCTCGAGCGCGCCGCCGTCAGGAGTGCCTGAACCATGTCGACCATCTCGTACCGAACCGACGACCGCATCGGCGTCGTCACCATCGACCGCCCGGAGCGACGCAACGCGCTCGACCACCGTGCGCTCGATGAACTCGCCGACGCGCTCGCGGCCGCCCGCGCCGATGAGGTGCGGGCCCTCGTGCTGTGGGGTGCCGCCGACCACTTCTGCGCCGGCGCCGACCTGACCGAGCTCGAGGACCTGGCCTTCACCCGCACGCTGCGCACGGTGCTCGACGAGCTCGCCGACCTGCCGGTGCCGACGGTCGCCGCCATCGCCGGGTCCTGCATGGGTCTCGGGGTCCAGCTGTCGCTGGCGTGCGACCTGCGACTGGCCACGCCGGACGCGAAGTTCGCGGTGCCCGTCGCCAAACTCGGGCTGATGGTCGACCACTGGACCGTGCAGCGCCTCGCGATGTTCGCCGGGGCGTCCACGGCGCGGTGGATGGTGATGACCGCCGAGCCGATCGCCGCCGACCGGGCCCACGAGGTCGGCTTCGTCCACCGGCTCATCGAACCCGACCCATCGGTCGGTCCCGGGGCCACGGCGCTGGTCGCCGGTGTCGAGTTGGGTCACCGGATCGCGCAGCTCGCACCGCTCACACTCGCGGGAACGAAGCTGGGCCTCAACCTGCTCGAGTCCGACGGCGACCTCTCCGATCCGGACGGCGCCTACCGGGCCGCGTTCGAGCGGGCGTGGGCGTCGGACGACCTCGTCGAGGGCCGGACCGCGTTCGCGGAGCGGCGTCCCCCGGTGTTCCGCGGCGAGTGAACCGGTCGCCGGGTTCCGTCCCGGCCGCTCAGCGCCGGGTGCCGCGGAAGGTGGCGGTGGTGGTGGCGCCGGTCGGGTCGAACACCGCACAGATGACCCGGCGGTCGGACCGGTCCCACGAGTCGGGTGAGGGCCACCACATCTCGAGTTCCAGGTCCGATCGGGTCCAGGGAGTGCCGACGAACGACTCGAACCGCGCTGCGCACGCCTCGTCCGCCCACTCCTGGATGAATCCCGACCCCGGGTACCGGCCGCCCTTGCCGACGGGCCCGTCGTAGGTCACGACGTCGACGATCTCGTGCGAGTGCGGCACGCCGCAGTCGACGATCCAGACGGCCACGTCCTCGGCGTCCGGGTCGTTCTTCGGCGGCACGTAGCACTGACCGGCCTGGACGGACCGGAGCCCCTCGGCCACGGCACCGATCGGCGGGCCGACGGGCGCGGTGGTGGACGGGGCCGTCGTGATCTCTCCGGGCGCCGCGGTCGTCGACGTCGGGTCGACCCGCTCGTCACCCGATGAGCACGCCGGGGTGGCGACCACCAGGGCCATGGCGATCGCACCGAACACCGGGCCCGCGATCCGCCGTGGGGGCCGACTCCGCGCGTGGCTCACAGTGCGGGGAGGTACCGATCGAGGTACGTGTAACACATCCACACGAGCCCGAGGATGAGCGGGGTGACCAGCAGGTACGCCGGCGCCCTCCTCCAGCGTGTCCCCAGGAACCACGCGGCGATGCCGAGCGCGAGCGCGGCGAGACCGTAGGCGACCGCCGGCCTCAGCGCGTCGGTGTCGCCACCGAGGTCCGCGGCCGAGGCCCGGCCGGCCTGTTCGCCGGTGCCCGTGCCCGGAGCCGCGGGCACCGCGGCCGCGGGTGGTGTCTCGAGCACGGCGTTCACGATGATCCGCTCGGCGGCCGAGTACTTCGGATGGCACGCGGTGAGCGTGATGCGGTTGTCGCCGAAGTTGTCGAGCACCGACACGTCGGAGGGGTCGACGATGTACCAGGCCTGATCGGGCGCCGCCGGACCGGCGATGACCCGGTAGACGAAGCGCCCCTGCGGTGTGGTGGTGATGATCTCGTCGCCCGGCACGAGTTCGTCGATGCGGTTGAACGGTGCGCCGTAGGTGGTGCGGTGCCCGGCGATCCCCGAGTTGCCGGGCTGGCCGGGGAGTGGCGTTCCTGGATAGTGGCCCGGTCCCAGCTTGAGCTCCTCCTTGGAGACACCCTCGACCATGACTCGCACCAGTTCGATCTTGGGGATCTCGATGAAGCCGACCGGTTCGCCGACGGGCGGTGGTGGTGTGGGCGGTGCGGTCGCCGGGTCGACCTGCGCGAGCTGTTGCGCGACGACGGCCGGGTCGACGTCGGCCGGTTGGTCGGCTCCGGGCGCGGCGAGTGCGGCGGCCAGCGTGTCCTGAGAGTTGGACTCCTGCAGGCCGGTGCCCCACAACTGGAACGCGACGAATCCGAGCAGGAAGAGGCCGGCGAAGACCATGATCCGACCGAGGGCGCCGACGACCTTGAAGAACACGCGGTTCACCGTATTCGGTGCTTGGCCCTCCTCCTGCTCCACCCGGTAGTTTGAGGGGCCGAGACCTGAGGTTCTGCTCGGATTCCCGACCGCCGGGCACGCCGACTCCCGGGGCCCGAACCGCACCCCCTCACCCCACACCATGGAGACCACCCCCGTCGTCCGCCTCCGAGCCGCAGTGGCCGTGGTCG
>CAJBIS010000116.1 GCA_903953195.1 uncultured Actinomycetes bacterium | reverse complement strand
GGCAGGCGTTGTATGTCGGGTCACTGCTCCGCGACGGCGCGTCGCCCGACCGTGCCGAACGTTTGGCGACGCTCATCGTGAGCGTGATCGAGGGCGGCCTCCTGTTGGCGAGGACCTCACAGAATTCGCAGCCCCTTCTCGATGCCGGTGAGGAAGCGGCCGCTCTGCTACGTGCCACCTTCGGCTCTTCAACTCGCACACCTCGAACAGGCCAGTGACATGCTATGTCGCTCATCCGATTATGTGGACGACTCGCTGAGACCCGGGCCGACGAGGCGTTGCAGCCTCTCGAGACACGCCGCTGCTCCTCTCGCCTCAGACGATGCATCAGGTGAAGCCCGATCTTGACCCGACCGTGGGACAGTGCCGGATGTGGTCAGTGTCATGCGGCGCGTTGTCGGCTGGCGCGGTGGGCGGCGAGGAGTGCTTCCTCTTCTTCGGTGACGAACATGTAGCCGTGGCTGGGGTGGTCGGCTTCGATGAGGAGGTCGCCGGTGCCGGGGGCGAGGAGCCCGGTGTTGCCGCGGAGCATGCGGAGGTTGCAGGCGATGAGCGCGATGCCGATGGCGAAGGTGACCCTGCCGAGGGCGAAGACCCGGACGAAGCCGCGTTCGACGTTCTCGGTGGTGGGGTTCTTCACGTTGCCGAAGGCGCCCTCGATGTAGGTGCGGTGGTTGTAGCGCTTCCGCCACTTCTTGCTGCCCCAGTAGTGCTCCTGTTCGATCTTGGCCTGGGCGTCGAGCCCGGTGGACACGGTGCGCTGGGTGCAGCACTTGGGGGCGGTCGCGGGGTCGGGCGGCTCGACGATGACCGGCAGTCCGTTGAGCTGGGCGACCTCGACGGTGCCCTGCCGGAGGGGGCAGCCGACGGTGCCGTTGAGGGCGGGGCACTCCCAGCGGGCCCAGCTCCTCGACCGCCGAGATGCCGCCAACAACGGGGTGTGAAGCATGGTGTGCAAACTTCAGCCTCCCCGTGTGCAAGCCGGCCCGGGTCACCCCGCCTGAGCCGCCTACAGCCGAAGCGGCAGTAGGGCTCCCGAAATCAGGGGAACACCCCACCACGGGGTGTTCCCCGTTATTCGGGGGACGTGTTCCCCTGAATTCGGGGATTCGTTCCCCTGAATTCAGGGGTGGCCCGCCCCCGGCCCGGGGGCGCCTGGGGCCGTCGCGATGAAGATGGGGTACTCCGCCGTCTACCCCCAGGCGCTGACCGTCACCGGCACCAGTGAGTTGGTGAGGGAGTTGTTGCCGAGCTGACCGTATTGGTTCCACCCCCAGCAGCGGACGGTGCCGTCGGTCAGGACCGCGCACGAGTGCCTGTCGCCGGCGGAGATGCTGGCGATCCCGGTGAGGGCGTTCGCAGTGTCGGTCGGGTCGACGACCTTCACCGCGACCTTCGACTGGGTGGTGGTGTTGTTGCCGATCTGACCGTAGTCGTTCCTCCCCCAGCAGCGGGCGGTGCCGTCGGACAGGACAGCGCAGGCGTGGGACGTTCCAACGCTGATGCTGGCGGCCCCGGACAGGTTCGACACCGTCACCGGCACCGACGAGGCGGTCGCGCTGTTGTTGCCGAGCTGGCCGTAGGTGGTGGCGGCGCCCCAGCAGCGGGCGGTGCCGCCGGTCAACACCGCACACGTAAAGGCGTAGCCGGCGGAGATGCTGGCGATCCCGGTGAGGGCGTTCGCAGTGTTGGTCGGGTCGACCACCGTGACTGCCACGTTCGACTGGGTCGTCGTGTTGTTGCCGAGCGCTCCGCTGCTGTTGGTGCCCCAGCAGCGGGCGGTGCCGTCGGTCATCACTGCACACGTGTGGGCGGCGCCGACGGAGATGCTCGCGATCCCGGTGAGGGCGTTCGCAGTGTCGGTCGGGTCGACGACCTTCACCGGCACCGACGAGTCGGTGGTGGCGTTGTTGCCGAGCTGACCGGCGTTGTTGGCGCCCCAGCAGCGGGCGGTGCCGTCAGTCATCACAGCACACGTGCCGTACGCACCTGCCGAGATGCTGGCGATCCCGGTGAGGGCGTTCGCAGTGTTGGCCGGGTCGACGACCTTCACCGGCACGTTCGAGTCGGTGGTGGTGTTGTTGCCGAGCTGACCTCTGCTGTTGGTGCCCCAGCAGTGGGCGGTGCCGTCGGTCAGGACCGCGCACGAGTGCCTGTTGCCGGCGGAGATGCTCGTCGCTGTTGCTGCTGGCACCGTCGTGGTGGTCGTCGTCGTGGTGGTCGTCGTGGTCGTCGTGGTGGTGACCGGCGCGGCGTCGTCCTCGAGGATGGTGGCCAGGCCGGTGCCGACAATCGCGCCGGTGGTGTTGAGGACGAACCCGCGGTTGCCCTGGTAGGTGGTGTTGCCGGCGATGGTCACGTCGACGGTCTTGGAGGACTGACCCGGAGCGAACGTCACCGAGTACGGCTTGACGGCTGTGTAGTCGGTGCCGGAGACGGCGGAGCCGTTCGCGGTCGAGTAGCCGACGGTGCGCGACGACGCCGCGGCGGTGGCGAGCTCGAGGCGGAACTGGGCCCTGATGCCGGTGCCGTCACCCTCGGGCACGGTCACGCTCGACACGAGCGTCCCTGCCGAGGAGTCGACGATGGTGCCGGTGCCCGTGCCGCGTCCGACGCTGGCGTTGCCGGTCGTGACCGTGCCCAGCATGACGGAGAACGTTTCGTTGCCCTCGGCGGCGGCGTCTCGCTTGACGGGGACGTTGATCGTCGCCTGGCGCGCACCCGCCGCGATGGTGATCGTCCGCGGGCTGGCCTGGGTGCCCCACTTCAGGAAGTCAGTACCAGCGGTCGCGGTGCCCGAGTCGACCCAGTAGGACAAGGTCACCGGCGACGACGTGGCCTCCGAGAGAGTGACCGGCACGAACAGGCCGGCATCGGCGTCGGTGTGCTCGAGACCCGTCGCGTCGCCGAGCGACACGCGCACCGACGGCGTCGCGGTCGCGGGCAACGCCGACACCGCCCCCACAGCGAGGAGCGACGCGAGGAGCGCGGTGAGCAGCACCCGCCAGCGCCGCCCTGCCGATGCCTGCCCGGCAGCAGGTGCCTGAATATCCACCATGACGTTGTTGCTCCTTGTCGTGGCACTCGCACCAGTGGTGACAGCCACTGTCAACATGCAACCTGACAGTGGCTTGCACCGACGTCAACCCCTTTGCGTGACGTTTTCCGGTGGTTCACGCCTAAATCCCACTCTGCGTAGTGGGTACATCGCTGGAAGTGGGTCGGACCGGTACGCTCCGGCCGAGATGACGCACGCACCTGAGCAGGCCGACGCGCCCAGCACCGCCCCGGACGCGCCGCCCGAAGCCCCCTCTGGCGACGGTGCGTCACGCCGCGGCAAGCGGCGCGACGACGCCGTGGAGGTGCTGCGCAAGGCTGCGTTCGAGCTGTTCGACGCCCGCGGCTACGACGACGTCACCATCGAGGAGATCGCCGAGCGCGCCGGCGTGTCACCCAGCACCTTCTACCGGCGCATCGGCACCAAGGAAGGCATCGTCTGGTGGGAGCTCGAGCACCGAGTGCCCCAGCTCCTCGCCGCCCTCGACGCCCAGCCCGAAGGCGTCACCCCCTCCGAGCTCGTGCTCGGAGCCCTGGCCGACGTCGTCGCCGGCCGCGAACCCATCGACACCACCGGCTTCCAGACCCTCAAGGCACGGGGCGTCGTGTCGATCCGCCGCCACTTCGAGTCGATCCTCACCGGCATCGAGTCCGGCGTCGCCGAACGCCTTGCCGCCGCACTCGACCTCGCACTCGCCAACCACTGACCCGCAGCAGCTGGGATGCCGGCGACGGATCCGGTCACGCTCCAGCGTGGGCCCCGCCCGTCAGCCGGCTCGCAGCTTCGACACGGTGTTCGAACCGCTGTTGGCGACCCACACATTCGTGCCGTCGAACGCCATCCCGACCGGGCGCCGGCCAACTGCGTCAACACCGACAGCGATCACCGTGCCGGTGGCCACATCGATCCGGGTCACAGTCGACGGGACGTCGGCGTTCAGCGTGTTCGACACCCACATGGTCGTGCCGTCGAACGCCAGTCGACTCGGCCGGACGCCGACCCCGATCGGCGATCCGACCACGACACCCGTGGCGGCATCGATCCGGGTCACGGTGTCGGACCCGTTGTTGGCGACCCACATGTTGGTGCCGTCGAATGCGACACCGACCGGCGCGGTGCCGACGGCAATCGGTGAGCCGACCACGGCGCCCGTGGCGGCGTCGATGCGGGTCACGTTGTTGGAGATGAAGTTCGTGACCCAGATGTTGGCGCCGTCGAACGCCATGCCGTTCGGAAACGTGCCGACGGCGGTCGGCGAGCCGATGACGGTGCCCGAGGCGGCGTTGATCTGCGTGACGGTGTCGTCATTGCCGTTCGCGACCCACATGTCGGCGCCGTCGAACGCGATGGCAGTCGGGCTGGACCCGACCGCGATCGGCGAGCCCACCACGGCGCCCGTGGCGGCGTTGATGCGGGTCACATTGTTGGAAATGGCGTTCGTGACCCAGACATTCGTGCCGTCGAACGCGATCGCCGAGGGCAGCGAACCCACGGTCACCGTGTCAATCACGTCGTTGATGGCCGGATCGACGACGCTGACCGTGTTGTCGTCCTCGTTGACGACCCAGACATTGGTGCCGTCGAACGCGACGGCGGTCGGCACGGGGCCCACATCGACCGTGGCGGGCTTGGCCAGGTCCCGGTCCCAGCGGTTCTGAGTGAGCTGCGGGTTCGTGAGTCGCGATGCCGTGGTGTAGCCGGCGATGTCGGCGATCACGTTCACCGGACCGCCCGACGCGAAGAAGGACACCTGCCCGGGCGCGATCAGACTCTCCGGGCCGTTCAGCGCAACGGTCACCTGGTTCGGTGTCGGGGCCTGACCGGCGACGTAGTTGAGATTCGACGCCGTCGGCGTGTTCGAACCACCCGGGAACACCGTCAGGTACCCGTTCGAGCCGGGGCCGACGATGGTCACGTTCATCACCACGCCACTGGTGCCAGCGGGGATGTTGCAGTTGCCGTTCAGGCCGGTCACCTGGATCGTGTAGATCTCATCACCGTTGAGCGGCGTGGCACGCGGACCGACATTGTTCGGCCCGGAACGCGTGTCCATGATCCGACACGGCGAGATCAGCGTCTGCGACGGCGTGAGTTGCGCGTTCGTTGCGCCCGACCAGGCCACACCGCCAGTCCCGGCGACGACCGCGACCGCGGCACCGATCGCCGCCCACCGGGCCCGCCACGAGAACCCCCGGCCACGGCCACCCGACGGGGACTCCCCCGCGAACGAGCAACCCGCCGGCAACGTGCGATCACCATCAGACACAGGCAACTGATCATGCTGCGGCCCAAGGCCCCCGCGTAGCCGCTGGAACCTAAGAAGTCCTTGTCGGTGGCCACATCGAGCAATCCGCTAGTGAT